>SSSX01000308.1 GCA_015657735.1 Zoogloeaceae bacterium | reverse complement strand
CTCGACCAGATTCAGGTGCTGGTCATCGAATTCCCCAAATCCCGCGATGGCCGCGGGTTCACGCTGGCCCGCGTGCTGCGCGAGCGCCATCACTACAGCGGCGACATCCGCGCCGCCGGGCCCTTGCTGCCCGATCAGTTTTCGATGTTGATCCAGTGCGGCTACACGAGTCTGCTCGCGCCCCCGACGGTCCCGCTGAGCCGGTGGCGCGACGCCGCGGCGGCACTCGCCCAGGCCACCGCCCGCCCACGGACGCTGCTCGATCGTCTTTCCCGGAATAGGCAGGCATAACCATGTTCAACCTCACTGCACTCGAACTCGCCCGCATCCAGTTCGGCTTCACGGTGTCGGCGCACATCATCTTCCCCGCCATCACCATCGGCCTGGCCGCCTTTCTCGCGGTTCTGGAAGGTCTGTGGTTGTGGAAGAAAGACCACACCTACCTGGACCTCTACCACTTCTGGTCGAAAATCTTCGCCGTCAACTTCGCCATGGGCGTGGTCTCCGGTCTGGTCATGGCCTACCAGTTCGGCACCAACTGGAGCTTCTATTCCCAGTTCGCCGGCAGCATCACCGGCCCGCTGCTCGCCTACGAGGTGCTCACCGCCTTCTTCCTCGAAGCGGGTTTCCTCGGCGTCATGCTCTTCGGCTGGAACAAGGTCGGCCCCGGCCTGCATTTCGTCGCCACGGTGGCGGTCGCCGTCGGCACGATGATCTCGGCCACCTGGATTCTGGCCTCCAACAGCTGGATGCAGACGCCGCAGGGCTACGAGATCGTCAACGGCGTGGTGGTCCCGGTCGACTGGGTGGCGATCATCTTCAACCCGTCCTTCCCGTACCGGCTGGCCCACATGGTGATGGCTGCCATGCTGTCGACCGCGCTGTTCGTCGGCGCGTCGGGCGCCTGGCACCTGCTGCGCGGCAACCGCACGCCGGCGGTCAAGCGGATGTTCTCGATGGCGCTGTGGATGGTGCTGTTCGCGGCGCCGCTGCAAGTCCTGATCGGCGATGCGCACGGGCTCAACACGCTCAAGCACCAGCCCGCCAAGATCGCGGCGGTCGAGGGCCACTGGAGCAATACGCCTGGCGAGGGCGTGCCGCTGATCCTGTTCGGCATCCCCGACATGGCCGCCGAAACGACTCACTACAAGGTGGAAATACCGCGCCTGGCAAGCCTGATCCTGACCCACAGCCGGGACGGCCAGATTCCGGGGCTCAAGGACTTCGCGCCGGAAGACCGCCCCAACTCCCCGGTCGTGTTCTGGTCGTTCCGCGTCATGGCCGGACTGGGGACGCTGATGGTGCTGCTGAGTCTTGGCGGCCTGTGGTTACGCTGGCGCCAGCGGCTCTACGACTCCCCGCTGCTCGCCCGCTTCGCGCTGTGGATGGGGCCGTCGGGCCTGATCGCCTTGCTCGCCGGGTGGTTCGTGACCGAGATCGGTCGCCAGCCGTGGGTGGTCTACGGCCTGATGCGGACCCGCGACGCCGTCTCCAGCCATTCGGCGATGACGCTGTCGGTCGGCCTGGTGATCCTGGTGCTGATGTACGTCGGCGTCTTCGGAACCGGCGTCGGCTACATGCTCAGGCTGGTGAGGAGCGGCCCGGTCGCACATCGCCACGACGACGCTTCGCCCGCGCATTCGCTGAGCCACAGGCCCGCCCGTCCGCTCTCCGCGGTGGACGCGCCCCTCAATCCGTCCTCCGACAAAAACTGACAAGAGAGGCCTGCAATGGGTATCGATCTCCCCCTCATCTGGTTTCTGATCATCGGCTTCGGCGTCATGATGTACGTCATCATGGACGGCTTCGACCTGGGCGTCGGGATTCTGTTTCCCTTCGTTCCCGACCGCGAGCACCGCGACACCATGGTCAACACCGTGGCCCCGGTCTGGGACGGTAACGAGACCTGGCTGGTGCTGGGCGGCGCCGGCCTGATGGCCGCCTTCCCCAAGGTCTACGCCATCCTGCTCAGCGCGCTGTACATCCCGGTGCTGTGCCTGCTGGCCGGCCTGATCTGGCGCGGCGCGTCCTTCGAGTTCCGCTTCAAGGCCGACGAGGCGCACAAGCCGTTCTGGGACAAGGCCTTCATGGTCGGCTCCTACATGGCCGCGTTCTTCCAGGGCGTCATCCTCGGCGCCTTCATCGACGGCCACCACGTCGTCGACGGCGTCGCCACCGAGGGCATCATGGGCTGGCTGACACCGTTCAGCGCCTTTACCGGCGTGGGCGTCGTAATCGCCTACGCGCTGCTGGGCGCGACCTGGCTGATCCTCAAGACCGAGGGCGACTTGCAGCACCGCATCAAGCAGGCGACGCGCCCGATCATGTTCGCCACATTGGCGGCGATCGCCATCGTCAGCGTGTGGACGCCGCTCACCCACCCCGCCATCGCGGCGCGCTGGTTCGACATGCCCACCTTCTGGTTCGTCACCCCCGTGCCCATTCTGGTGCTGGTCTCGGCCTACGCCATTCTCCGCTCGCTGCACGGCAGCCCGAACGCCGGGCCGTTCGTGTGGTCGCTGGTGCTGATCTTCCTCGGCTATTCGGGGTTGGTGATCAGCATCTGGCCCAACATCCTGCCGCCCGACATGTCGATCTGGGACGCCGCCGCACCGCCGCAAAGCCTCGGCTTCGCGCTGGTCGGAGCGCTGCTGATCATCCCGATCATCCTCGTCTACACCGCCTGGTCGTATTACGTGTTCCGCGGCAAGGTCAAGGCTGGCGAGGGGTACCACTGATCATGAGCGCCCCCGCCTCTCCTCCCGCCGGGTGGACCAGACGAATCCTGTGGCTGATTGCAATCTGGGCATGCAGCGTGGCCGCGCTGGGCGCGCTCGCGTTCGCCATGCGCATGCTGATGAAGGTGGCCGACCTATGCG
>SSSX01000307.1 GCA_015657735.1 Zoogloeaceae bacterium | reverse complement strand
GCCTGACCTGAACGCACCTTTCGGTGGCTTGAAGGCCAGTGGCCTGGGCCGCGAACTGGGGCCCGAGTCAATGGCCGGCTATCTGCAATACAAATCGATCTACCAACTGGGATGAGCGTGCGCCGCCCGGAATCACGACAAGAGGAGACTGGCAATGACCTTCACAACCACTGCAATCACGGCCAAGGCGGCGCTGCTGCATGCCGTTGGCGGCCCTTTCAGAATTGAGCGCATCGAGGTGGCACTCCCCCGCGAGGACGAAGTGCTGGTACGGATGGTCGGGGTCGGCGTCTGCCACACCGACATCGTCTGCCGGGATGGCTTTCCGGTGCCCCTGCCCATCGTGCTCGGTCACGAGGGGGCGGGCATCGTCGAGGCGGTGGGGGCCCGCGTCACCCACCTCCGGCCCGGCGATCCGGTGGTGCTTTCCTTCAACTCCTGCGGCCACTGCCACAGCTGCGAAAAGGATCACCCGGCCACCTGCGCGCAGTTCATTCCGTCCAACTTCGCCGGCCGGCGTCTGGCCGATGGTTCCACGCCACTTTCGAAGGACGGTGCCGACGTGAACGGCATGTTCTTCGGCCAGTCCTCGTTCGCCACCTACGCCATCGCGAGGGCGTTGAATACGGTCAAAGTCCCCGGGAAGGCGCCGCTGCATCTGCTTGGCCCCCTGGGCTGCGGGATTCAGACCGGCGCCGGCGCGGTGATCAACTCCCTCAAGCCGACGCCTGGCGACAGCCTGGCGATCTTCGGCGGTGGCGCCGTGGGGCTCAGTGCGCTGCTCGCGGCACGGGCCATCGACGTGGACAAGGTGTTTGTCGTGGAGCCGAACCCTGAGCGTCGGGCCCTTGCGCTGGAACTCGGTGCGGCCGAGGCGATCGATCCGCGCGACGGCCGCGTCGTCGAGGACGTCCTGAAGGAACTCAGCGGCGGTGGCGTCAGCTTTGCCATCGATGCAACCGGGATTCCCGCGGTCATCGGCCAGGCCATCAACGTCACGCTGCCGGGGGGGACGGTCGGACTCATCGGCGTTCCGCCGCCCGATGGCCAGATCCCGGCGACGCTGCTGGACTTGCTGGTCAAGGGCGTCACCCTGCGTCCGATCACCGAAGGGGACGCGAACCCCCAGACCTTCATTCCCTACATGATCGACCTGTACCTGGCGGGGCGCTTTCCCTTCGACCGCCTGATCACCACCTTCCCTTTCGAGCAGATCAATGAAGCCATGCACGCGGCCGAGAAGGGCAGCGCGATCAAGCCGGTGCTGGTCTTTTGAATGTCGCTGACTTGACGCTATCGGGGGCGGCCATGCCCCCGTCGCACGACTTCATGTCTCCCCTGATTTTCCCCATCCGGTGGGGGTTGTCGGCTGCATCTCCCTCTCTGCAAGCCAGCAACTGAAATCAGGTTTTCGGCCCGCCTCGGCGGGCCATTTTTTATCTTGAAGCCGGAATGGGGGCGTCGACAACGAAGGGCTGACGGTGCCGGCCGAGGGTGCGGCAGGGCTCAACGAAAAAGGGCCCAGGCGGGCCCTTGTCGGAGCGGATGTGGCGCGTTTCTAGTCTGTGAGGCCGCGGGCCTTGGCCATCGTGATCGCCGTATCCTCGATCATGTCCTCCTGCCCGCCGACCATGCCGCGGCGGCCCAGTTCGACCAGGATGTCGCGCGCCGGCACGCCGTACTTCTTGGCGGCGCGCTTGGCGAAGAG
>SSSX01000306.1 GCA_015657735.1 Zoogloeaceae bacterium | reverse complement strand
GCGGATGGTCAGGTAGCTGGTGCCGCTGGCGCTCTGGGCGCCGCCCGCATCGCTGACCGCATTGGCGTCGGTGATGCTCCAGGTGAGCGCGCGGCTGGCGCCGGAGGTGGTCGGCGAGGCGGTGTTGTTCTGGAACTGGACGTGCTCGAGCAGGCTTTCGAACTCGGCCTTGCTGACCTGGCCGCTGGCCGTGGTCAGGCTCAGGGTGCCGGTGCCGGCGGTGTAGACGACGTTGATGGTCGCCCCGCCGGCGGTGGTGAGGACGCTGCCGACCCGCGACCAGCCCGACGGCGTGGCGACCGACAGGACGTCGCCGGAGCCCAGATTGTTGCTGATCACGACGCTGGCGCTGGCGATGTTGGCATCGTCCGGATCGGTGATGGTGGCCACGCCGACGGCGCTGGGGACGCTGTTGTCGAGGAGGTAGACCGGGCTGCCACCCTGTTCGAAGACCCCCGTGGAGGCGTCCAGCGCGGTGTTGTGGCCGAGGGTCAGGGTCGGCGCATCGTTCGTGGCGGTGATGCTGAGACTGCTGCTGCCGGCCGGGGCGGTGACGGTGCCGGCGGCGGTGTCGTTGGCGCCGTCGGCATCGGTGAGACGGGAGGCGAAGCTGCTGACCGTGTCCCAGGTGAAGCTGCGGCTGGCCGAGGCGCCGGTCGGGTTGTCGTTCGACGACGAGAAGGCGATCGAGCGGGCGATGGCCTGGTAGTCGGCGAGGGTGGCGGTGCCGGTCAGGGTCAGGACGCCGGTGGCCGGGTTGTAGCTGGCCGCGATGCCGGTGCCGGCGAGGGGCGCGGTGACGGTGAGCTGGTCGCCGCTGCTGAAACCGGCCGAGACGCTGACGGTGAGACCTTCGAGGGTGGTGTCGTCGGCATCGGCAAGCGCGACCGTCGGCGCGATGACGACCGGCGATCCCTTCTCGACATAGGTGGCGCTGCCCAGCCCCGAGAGGGTCGTGGCGTTGTCGGTGGCGGTGATGGCCAGCGTCGAGCTGCCGACGGCGCTGGCGAGCTTGTCGGTGCCGCCGGTCGAGGCGTCGGCATCGGTGATCTGCCAGCTGATGTCGCGGGTGGCGGAAACGGCGGTCGGGTCGTTTGAGCTGGCGCTGAACTTGACGCTCTGCAGGACGCTGGCGAAGTCGGCCTTGCTGGCGCCGGCGTGGGTCAGCGTCAGGACGCCGGTGGCGGCGTCGTAGCTGACGCCGATACCGGTGCCGCCGGCGCTGGCGGTGAGGGTGTCGCCGGCCGTGAAGCCGCCGCTGATCCACACCCGGGCCTGGGTGAGGTTGGCGTCATCGACGTCGGCCAGGCTGATGGCGGCGGCGAGGGTGACCGCGCTGCCGCCTTCGGTGTAGCCGACCGCAGCACCGGGCAGGCCGGCCAGCGTCGGCGCGTCGTTGTGGGGCGTGAGGGTGACTTCGCTGCTGCGGACGGTGCCCGCCGAGCCGCTGCTGGCGTCGTTGGCACCGCCGTCGGCGTCGGTGAGGCGGCTGCCGAAGCTGTCGGTGAAGGTCCAGCTGATGCTGCGCGTGGCGGCGGTGGCGGTGGGATCGTCGGCGCCGCTGCCGTAGGCGACCTGGCGCAGGACGGTTTCGTAGGCGGCGGTGCTGGCGGTGCCGCTGAGGGTCAGCGTGCCGGTGGTGTGATCGAAGCTGGCGTTGATCCCGGAGCCGCCGATGTTGGCGAGCGTCCAGTCGCCGCCCGGGGTGGCGCTGGCGCCGGGCAGGGCAAGATATTCCTGGCCCGGATCGAAACCGGCGCCCGAGACGACCACGGTGGCGCCGGCCAGGGTGGTGTCGTCGGGGTCGACCAGCACGATCGACGGGGCGAGGGTGACGGTGGAGCCGTTTTCGTCGTAGATCACGTCACCGCTGCCCGGCAGGCTCGGCACCGAGGCCGACATGGTGTCGTTGGTGGCGGTGATGTCGATGATCGAGGTCTCGGCGGTGGTCACCGCGCTTTGCAGGCCGCCGCTGTCGGTGACGCGCCAGATCAGCGAGCGCGTGCCGTTCGAGGC
>SSSX01000305.1 GCA_015657735.1 Zoogloeaceae bacterium | reverse complement strand
GGGCATGCCGGCCTGGTCCAAGGGCGGCATGGAGGACGAGGCGATCTGGGATCTCGCCGCCTTCCTGCAGCACATGCCGACGCTCTCCCGAACCGCCTACCTCGACCTGGTCGCCGCCAGCGACGGCCATTCCCACGGCGGTATGGACGCCCACGCCGCCCCTGCCGAGGCCGCGCCACCCCCCGCCCCGGCTGCCCCAAGCGGCAAGGCGGCCGCACCGGCCCGCGAGGCGCACAGCCACGACCACGCGCACGACCACACCGCGCACAAGCATTGAGCGACGGAAGATGACAAATTTGTAATCTTCCGGTCAGCTTCCCGTTGGTGTCGACCGCGCAAACTGCGGCCATACCCTGCAGCCAGGAACCGTCAGCATGAAAAAAACCATTACCGCCCTGTTCGCCGCGCTCGCCATCGGCGCCGGCAGCAGCCTCGCCTTCCAGGCCACGGCCGCCGACGTGGTCGACGTCTACAAGAGTCCGTATTGCGGCTGCTGCAGCAAGTGGATCGACCACCTGAAAGCCGCCGGCTTCGCCGTCCGCTCGCACGACGTCGGCGACGTGCCGGCCAGCCGCCAGAAACTCGGCATGCCGGAGCAATACGGTTCCTGCCACACGGCGAAAGTCGGCGGCTACCTGGTCGAAGGCCACGTCCCGGCCGCCGACATCCAGCGCCTGCTGCGCGAAAAACCGCAGGCCATCGGCTTGGCCGCTCCCGGCATGCCGCCCGGTTCGCCGGGCATGGAAGGCCCCAAACCCGTGCCCTACGCCACGCTGCTGGTCCGGAAAGACGGCCGCAGCGAAGTCTTCGCCCAACACTGACCCCAAGGAGAACCCCATGCGCACCCTCTTTTCGGCCGGACTTTTCGCCCTCGCCACCCTCGCCACCCTAGCCACCCTGCCCGCCCAGGCCGCCGGCGATCATGCCGGCCACAACATGGCCGGCCATGGCCCGAGCGGCAAGATGGCCCTGGTCGACGGCACCGTCAAGAAGGTCGACAAAGCCGGCGGCAAGGTGACGCTGGCCCACGGCCCGCTGACCAACCTCGACATGCCGGCCATGACCATGGCCTTCAAGGTCAAGGACGCCGCCTGGCTGCAACAGATGCAGCCCGGCCAGAAAATCCGCTTCATGGCCGACAATGTCGGCGGCGCCATGATGGTCACGCACATCGAAATGATGAAATAGGCGATCATTCCGACCACCCTGGCCGTTTTCCGGCCCTGATCTCCGCACGAATTGCCCTGAGGACGGCCAGCCGATGAAACGGATACCCGGCAACATTCTCGCCGCCAGCCTGCTCTGCCTGGCCCTCTTCCCCTTCGCCCCACCAGCCACCGCCGAAGACGCCGCGCTCGGCGCCTCGCTCGACGAACTGCTCGCCTACGCCCGCCAGCACAATCCGGAACTGGCCGCCCAGCGCCTCGAGGCGGAAGCGGCGCGCGAACGCATCGCGCCGGCCAGTGCCCTGCCCGACCCGAAATTCCAGGTCGAGCTGATGGATTTCACCAACGCCATGTCGGGCGGCAGCACCTCGCTGCTCCCCGGCGAGGTCGGCCAGACCCGCTACCGCGTCATCCAGCCGCTGCCCTTCTACGGCAAGCGCGACGTGCAAGGCGAGGTGGCCGGGGCAATGG
>SSSX01000304.1 GCA_015657735.1 Zoogloeaceae bacterium | reverse complement strand
TCGGCGGTCGCCGGCTTGTCGGCCTACGCCATCGGCGCCCTGCTCGGCGCCAGCACACCGACCCTCGTCTCGCTGGCCCCCAAGTCGGTCACCACTCCCATCGCGATGGGGATCGCCGAACGTCTCGGCGGCCTCGCCTCGCTCACCGCGGTGTTCGTGATCCTCACCGGCATTTTCGGTGCCATCGTCGCCGATGGCCTGCTGCGCCGCCTCGGCGTACGGGACGAAGCCAGCGTCGGCTTCGCCCTCGGCCTCGCCTCCCACGGCATCGGCACCGCCCGCGCCTTCCAGCTCGGCGAGCAGACCGGCGCTTTCGCCGCGCTGGCGATGGGCCTCAACGGCCTGTTCACGGCGATCACCCTGCCCTGGCTGCTGCCGCTGCTCGCCTCGCTGCTCAAAACCTAGGGTCTGCCCAGGCTTGCCGCTGACAGGGTCGCCCCCGATAATCGGGGGCGTCGCCTTTTTTGCTGCACTGCAACCATGGACCTGTTGATCGACGTAATCCTGCGCGCCGGCCGTTCGGCGGTCGAGCTGTCGTTTTTCGTGCTGCTGCCGGTGATGATCGTCATGCTGTCGCTGATGCGCCTGCTCGAAGCCCGCGGCGTGCTCGATGGGGTCGTCGCCCGCCTCGCCCCCGCGCTGCGTCCCCTCGGCCTCACCGGCCTGGGCGTGTTCGCCGCGGTGCAGATCAATTTCGTCAGCTTTGCCGCGCCGGTAGCCACGCTGGCGATGATGGACCAGCGCGGCGCCTCCAGCCGCCACCTCGCCGCCACGCTGGCGATGGTCATGGCGATGGCCCAGGCCAACGTGTCGATGCCGCTGGCGGCGCTGGGCCTGCATTTCGGCATCGTGCTGGGCTGGTCGATGGTCGGCGGGCTGACCGCCGCCGCCGCCACCTACTACGTCTTCGGCCGCCACCTGCCGGCCACCGAGCATGGCGTCGACGAAACCCTTCATCACCCGGTCGCCGAATCCGCCAAAGGCGTGCTCGACGTCATCAACCGGGCCGGCGCCGAAGCCTTCAAGATCGCGGTCGGCTCGATCCCGATGCTCGTCCTGTCGCTGACCATCGTCCTCGCCCTGCGCCGCCTCGGCGCGCTGGATGCACTCACCGCGCTGCTCGCCCCGCTGCTCCTCGCCATCGGCGCCGACCCGGCGCTGATCCTGCCGACCCTCACCAAGTTCCTGGCCGGCGGCACCGCGATGATGGGCGTCATGGACGAGATGCTGCGCGCCGGCACCGCCACCGCCGCCACCCTCAACGGCGCCAGCGCCGGCCTGCTGATCCACCCGCTCGACCTGCCCGGCGTCGCGGTACTGCTGTCGGCCGGCCGGCGGGTCGCCGACGTCTGGAAACCCGCCGCCCTCGGCGCCGTCGTCGGCATCCTGATCCGCATGGGCGGCCATCTGCTGATCGGCTGAACGGCGCCCGTTTCCGGTGAGACCGTGACCCGCGTAATGCGGCGCAGCATTTCATTAGGCGAAATAACGCCAGCTGCGCTAACATTCCCCCTCCCTGACAAACAGGCAGAAACCGTTTTGTCCACGCCAGAACCCGCAAAAAATCCGATCCAGGTCATCAAGCGCATGATGAAGTTGCTCGACGTCCTCGCCGAACACCCCGATCCGGTCCCGCTCAAGCAGCTCGCCCTCGAAACGGGCCTGCACGCCTCGACCGCCCACCGCATCCTCGGCGCGATGAGCAGCAGCGGCTTCGTCGAACGCAGCGACGCCGGCGTCTACCGCCTCGGCATCCGCCTCCTCGAACTGGGCAGTCTGGTCAAGTCGCGCATTTCGCTGCGCGACACGGCCATGCCCGAAATGCTCAAGCTCCACGCCGCCACCGGCGAGAGCGTCAACCTGGGCATCCGCGCCGGCGACGAGATCGTCTATGTCGAGCGCACCTCCAGCGGCCGCTCGGCGGTGCGCGTGGTGCACATCGTCGGCGCCCGCGCGCCGCTGCACACCACAGCCACCGGCAAGCTCTTCCTCGTCGAGGACGGCGCCCAGAAGGTCAAGGATTACGCCAAGCGCACCGGCCTGCCGGCGTCCACCGCCACCTCGATCACCACCGTGCCGGCCCTCGAGAAAGAACTCGACAAAGTGCGCCGTCACGGCGTCGCCTACGATCTGGACGAAGTCGAGAACGGCGTGCGCTGCATCGCCGCCGGCATCCGCGACAACAACGGCGAACTGGTCGCCGGCCTGTCGCTGTCCACCCCGTCGGAACGTTTCGACCCGGACTGGGCGCCGCTGATCCGCGACACCGCGGACGAAATCTCCCGCGCCCTGGGCTACATCCCGCCGCCGGCGCGCTGACGCCGCATCAACAAAAACGGGCGCCTGGAGCGCCCGTTTTTCTGTTGCCACGACAAAACTCAGGTTGCCGGACCGCGGCCAGCCACCGCCACCTTCTGCTGGATCGCCGCACTCTCGAGCCAGCGCTTGACCCGCTGGGCGTCGGCCACCCGCGTGAAGCGGCCGAAGGAGTCGAGCAGCACGATGATCATCGGCTTGTTGAGCAGCCACGCCTGCATCACCAGACACTTGCCCGACTCGTTGATGAAACCGGTCTTCGACACACCGATCTGCCAGTCGGGGCTGCTCACCAGCGCGTTGGTGTTGTTGAACTGGCGCTGGCGGCCGTTGAGCGACACGACGTAGTTGGCCGTGGTGGAAAACTCGCGGATCAGCGGGTAGCGCGACGCCGCCGACACCATCTTG
>SSSX01000003.1 GCA_015657735.1 Zoogloeaceae bacterium | reverse complement strand
CACCGGCAGCGCCGACGCCACCCGCAGCAGCCCGACGGTGCTCGACGGCTATGCCACGACCGCCGACATCCGCGCCGGCGACGACGTGGAGGTGCACGGCGCGTGGGCCTACGACGCGACGCTGGCGGCCAGCGTGCTGGTCGCGACGCGGGTCGAGAAGCGCGCCGACCGGCCCGATCCGGTGCTGCTCGGCGGCGTCGTGACCGCCATCGACGGCCTCGATCTGCGCCTCAACTCGGCGACCGGCAGCGTGGTGCGCGCGCCCAGCCTGACCGGCGTGGCGGTGGATGACGTGGTGCGCGTGTGGGCGGCCCGCGCGGCGCTGGCCGCTTCGCCGGTGGCGGCACTGCGCGTCGCCGGGCCCGACATCGGCGTGGCCGACGTGGCGTCCAACGCCAGCGTCAGCCTCAGCGGGCTGGCGTCGCGCTACGACGCCGCGACCCGCACGGTGGAAGTGCAGGGCGTGCGCGTCAAGCTGGCCGATGGCGTGGCGGTCGACGAAGGGGCGCTCGCCCGCGGCGAGTTCGTCAGCCTGCGTCTCGGCAAGGCCGGCACGACGCTGGTCGCCAGCGCGGTCGGCCAGCGCAGCGGCGGCGCCGACCTGGGCCGCACCGTCGAAGTCAAAGGCGTCACCCGCGGGGTGGACTGGAGCGCGGCCAGCGTCAGCTTCAACCTGCGCGGCACGCCGATCCAGGCCGCGGCGGCGGTGGTCGCCGACAGTTGCCGGGCGGCGGCGGCCAGCGCCGACCTCTTCGTCGAGGTGCGCGGCACGCTGACCGGAGCCGGCACGACGGTGACCGCCACCGAGGTGAAGTGCAGCGCGGTGTATGCCGGCACGGCGACCTCCGATTTCACCGGCGCCCTCGTCGCCATCGATCCGGCCGCCCGCACGCTGAGCCTGCTGGTCGACACGGCCGGCCGCGTCGTCGCCGCCCGCTGGGACGAGCGAACCTATTTCGAACAGCCTCCCGCCAGTCTGCCGATCGGTCTCCGGATCGAGGTCGAGGGGGTCATGGACAAAGGCAGCGCCACGTTGCGATTGAACCGGGTGGAGGTGGCGGACTAGGCGGCCCGAAGGCTGCCGGGCGTGGCCCGACCCGACTTTTCAATTGACCGATCAGGAGCTCAGCATGAAATTTTCCATCAACCGATTTGGCGCGCGACTGGCGCCGATGGCCAGCCTGCTGGCGGCGCTGCTGCTGGCAGGCTGCGGCGGCGGCGGAGGCGGCACTTCGACGGCGGCGACGGCGACCGGCGCCAGCCAGTCGGCGAGCGGCACGGTGACCGGCTTCGGCAGCGTTTTCGTCGACGGCGTCGAACTCGAGGATGCCCGTGCCACGACCCGTGTCGAGAACGCCGACGGCAGCTACAGCACCGTCGCGCTGCAGCTCGGCCAGCGCGTCCGGGTGGCCCACGACGGCAGCGGCAGCGCCTCGGCGGTCACCGTCGATGCGGCGGTGACCGGCGCCGTCGCCGCCGGCAGCATCGACACCGCGACCCTCCGGCTGACCGTCGCCGGCCAGGCCGTGCAGGCCAACGCCGACAGCAGCGCCGGGACGCTGACCCGTTATGGTGGTGGGTATACAGCGTTCGGCGACATCGCCGCCGGCGATCTGGTCGAAGTGCACGGCAGCGCGGTGTACGACAGCACCGCCATGGCCTACGTCGTCAAGGCGACGCGCATCGAGAAAAAGTCGGCGATCAGCGCCGTTCGCGTGATGGGCCGCATCGCCGGGCTGAACAGCACCGACAAGACCTTCACCCTCGGCGGGCTGACGGTTTCGTATGCGACGGCGACCATCGTGCCGGGCGCCACGACCCTCGCCAACGATCTGGCCGTGACGGTGTGGGGCGCCGCCAGCGGGCTGGTCGTCAACGGTTCGACGCTGACCCTCGCCGCGTCGCGCGTGCGGGTGGTGAACGCCGGCCTGGCCGACAGCGTGGCCAGCGGGACGACGCGGCTCGGCGGGCTGGTCAGCAATTACAGCGCCGCCAGCGGCAGCTTCGAACTCGAAGGCGTCAAGGTCGTCATCGGCAGCGCCACGCTGACTCCGACCGGTGCCAGCATCGCCAACGGCGCCTGGGTGCAGGTGACCGGCACGGTCGGCAGCGACGGCAGCATCGCCGCCACGGCGATCCGCGTCCGCCAGGCCAGCACCACCGACGATCTGGCCAGCGTGCGCCTCGTCGGGGCCATCGAAAGCCTCGCCGACCAGACTTCGTTCGTGGTGCGCGGGGTGCCGGTGGATGCGGCCGCGGCGACCGTCGATGCGTCGTGCAGCGGGGTGACGCTGGCGGTCGGCAGCGTCGTCCAGGTGACCGCCAGCGTGCAGGCCGGCACCGACGTGGTGCTGGCGAGCCGCGTCGCCTGCCCGGCCGCCGGCGCCTACACGATGCGCAGCGTCAGCGGCACCGCCGGCACCGTCGATGCGACGGCCAAGACCTTCGTCCTCACCGCCGGCACCACCACCCAGAAGGTGCAGTGGAACGACCAGACGTGGTTTGCCGGCGTCACCGCGACGACTCTCGACGGCGTCGCGCTGGTCGTCGAGGGTTATCTCGATTCGACCGGCACGCTGATCGCCCGCAAGGTGCGCAACCCGGCGGTGGCCGGCGGCCGGCAGGATGCCGACGACTACGCCGGGACGGACGACGGTTCGACCCGTACCTGGAGCCATTATCGCAGCAGCCGGCACTGATCGGTGGGGGAGAGCCGGACCCGCGAGGCCGGCGCGCTCCCGTCAATAAACAACAGGTTTCGCAACTTCGCCGGGCAGGCAACTGCCCGGTTTTTTTTGCGCCCGATGCTATGATCGAACGCTCCAATTTCACCGTCACCCCCCGGAGCGCCCCATGAAATTCGGCACCCCGCTGTCCCCTTCCGCGCTGCGCGTGATGCTGCTCGGCGCGGGCGAACTCGGCAAGGAAGTCCTGATCGCGCTGCAGCGTCTGGGCGTCGAGACGATCGCCGTCGATCGTTACCCGAACGCCCCCGGCCATCAGGTCGCCCACCGCGCCCACGTGATCCCGATGACCGACGGCGCCGCGCTGCGGGCGCTGGTCGAGCAGGAAAAGCCCCATCTGATCGTGCCCGAGATCGAGGCCATCGCCACCGACATGCTGCTGCAGATCGAGGCCGAGGGGCTGGCCGAGGTCATTCCCACCGCGCGCGCCGCCCAGCTCACGATGAACCGCGAAGGCATCCGCCGCCTGGCTGCCGAGGAACTCGGCCTGGCCACCTCGCCCTACCGCTTCGCGGATTCCCTCGAGCAGTTGCAGGCCGCCATCGACGGCCGCGACGGGCAGCCGGCGATCGGCTACCCGTGCATCGTCAAGCCGGTGATGTCGTCGTCGGGCAAGGGCCAGTCGCTGCTCAAGGGGCCGGACGACGTCCGCCACGCCTGGGACTACGCCGCCGCCGGCGGCCGGGTGAACCAGGGGCGGGTGATCGTCGAGGGCTTCATCGACTTCGACTACGAGATCACCCAGCTCACGGTGCGCGCCTGCGACGCGTCGGGCGCGGTGCAAACCTATTTCTGCGACCCCATCGGCCATGTCCAGGTGTCGGGCGACTACGTCGAATCGTGGCAGCCGCAGGCGATGAGTCCGCTCGCGCTGCAGCGGGCCCGCGAGATCGCCGGGGCGGTCACAGCCAATCTGGGCGGGCGCGGCCTGTTCGGCGTCGAGCTGTTCGTCAGCGGCGACACGGTGTGGTTCTCGGAAGTCAGCCCGCGGCCCCACGACACCGGCCTGGTGACCCTGTGCTCGCAGCGTTTCTCGGAGTTCGAATTGCACGCCCGGGCGATTCTCGGCCTGCCGGTGGATGTCGCGCTGCGCGAGCCGGGCGCCTCGGCGGTGATCTACGGCGGCATGGACGCCGGCGGCATCGCCTTCGAAGGTGTCGCCGCCGCGCTGGCCGTGCCGCGCAGCGATGTGCGCCTGTTCGGCAAGCCGGAAGCCTTCGTCAGGCGCCGCATGGGCGTGGCGGTGGCCAATGGCGCCGACGTCGATGAAGCCCGCGCGCGGGCCACACTGGCGGCCGGTCTGGTCCGCCCGGTGAAAGGAGAGATGGCATGAAGCTGCTGCGCTACGGACCGGCCGGCGAGGAAAAGCCGGGTCTTCTCGATGCGGACGGCACCATCCGCGACCTGTCGGGCCTCATCGGCGACATCACCCCCGGCACCCTCGCGCCGGCGTCGCTGGCAGCGCTGGCGGCCCTCGATGCGCGCCGTCTGCCGAAGGTCGACGGCGTGCCGCGGCTCGGCGTGCCCTGGAACGGTACGCCCAAGTACATCGCCATCGGCCTCAATTACCACGACCATGCGGTCGAGGCGAACATGCCGATTCCGGTCGAGCCGGTGATCTTTCCCAAATGGACGAGCTGCCTGTGCGGCCCCGACGACGACACCATCATGCCGCCCGACGCCGAGCGGATGGACTGGGAGGTCGAGCTCGGCATCGTCATCGGCAGCCGCGCCCGTAACGTGTCGGAGGCCGATGCGCCGGCTCACGTGGCCGGCTACGTGGTCGCCAACGACGTGTCGGAGCGCGGCTGGCAGCTGCAGCGCAGCGGCGGGCAGTGGGGCAAGGGCAAGGGCTTCGATACCTTCGGACCGGTCGGCCCGTGGCTGGTGACGCCGGACGAGGTCGGCGACCCGCAGCAGCTCGATCTGTGGCTGGACGTGAACGGCGAGCGCAAGCAGACCGGCACCTCGTCGCTGATGATCTTCTCGTGCGCCCAGCTGGTGAGCTACTGCAGCCGGGTGATGACGCTCGAACCGGGCGACCTGATCATCACCGGCACGCCGCCGGGCGTCGGCATGGGCCTCAAGCCGCCCCAGCACCTCAAAGCCGGCGACGTGGTGGAACTGGGCATCTCGAAGCTCGGCAGCCAGCGCCAGCGCATCGTCGCCAGCCGGGGCTGAGCGAAAAAACCGCGCCGGGCAGTGCGCCCGGCCCCGAGTCGATCAAGCCCGTTTTCGCCCTCAATTCGTCCGGCGTTTTGTCCGTAATCATCGCCAGCGGCTGTGCGCCGCTATTCCGCCGCCGGAAAAACTGGCGTTTCCGATGATTGATTCTTTTGGAATCAGTTGGCCGCATTATTTTGGAAATTCGGCGTAGTAATGCCGTCGGCACCGATTTGACTTCGCTGCTGCTTGTTGCCAAGATGAAATAAGCAGGTGCTGATCCAGAAGAAAAACCCGGGGTTTCGCATTGGCACCGAGGAAGGAGGGGGTTACTGCAATGAATGGTTATCGGCCGTACGATCTGCCATGCGGCTATCTCGGCAAGTGGCAGGCGTTCCTCGACCGGATTGCAGTCGCGTTCAAAGTTCCGGCTGCCCTGGTGATGCGCGTATGGCCCGAGCAGATTGAGGTGCTTCTTTCCAGCCATAGCGATGGCAATCCTTACGAAGAAAAAGAGAAGGCCGATCTGGGCACCGGACTGTATTGCGAAACGGTCATGGCGACGCGCAGGCAGCTGGCGGTGCCCAACGCGCTGGAAGACCCGGTGTGGCGCGACAACCCCGACGTCAAACTAAACATGATCTGCTATCTCGGGGTGCCGCTGCTGTGGCCGGACAATTCGATTTTCGGCACCCTGTGCGTGCTTGATTCGCAAACGCGAAATTTCTCCGGCGCCCACCAGGCGGCGCTGTGGAAAGTCAAGGATCTGATCGAAAAGGATTTCGCGACCTTCTGCGAAACGGGTCGGGACAAATCCGAAGGCCGCACGGCGCAGGACTGGGAAAAGGAAATCGAGGTCATGATCGGCAGTCTGGGCGGCGATTCCCCGGCCTCGCGCTGAAAGCGATGCCCGTGGCTCTCGTCCGCAACACCGTGCACGCCGTACCTGACCGCTATATCGCCAAGTGGCAGGAGGCGCTCGAACTGGCTGCCGAACTATCGGGTGCGGCGGCGGCGGTGGTGGTCGTGGCCCGGGACGATGGTTTTGCCGCGGTGGCCCACGCCGGCCGCGCGGCGGCCCGCGTCACGCAGACCCTGGCGCACTGCGCCGATCGAACGAGCCACTATTGCGGTGCAGCGCTGGACAGCGGCAAGGCGCTGACGGTGGTCGACGCGCGCCAGGATCCGTTCTGGCGCGAGCATCTGGCCGGCAACGACGGCATGTTCTCCTGCCTGTGCCTGCCGTTGGTCTGGCCGGATCGCATCGTGTACGGCACGCTGTGTCTGCTCGATGACCACGAACCCCAAGACAGCGCACGCCGTCAGCGGATTGCGGGGCTGTTCAAGGAGCTGATCGAGGGCGACTTTCGCACCATCCACCTGCTGCGCGCGATCGACCGTCGGGCCGGGCTGCTGGAAAACGTGGTGCAGGCGCGCACCGAGGATTTGCGCGCGGCCAATCTCCGCCT
This sequence comes from Zoogloeaceae bacterium, assembly GCA_015657735.1. Lineage (GTDB taxonomy): Bacteria > Pseudomonadota > Gammaproteobacteria > Burkholderiales > Rhodocyclaceae > Zoogloea. The sequence goes on along the minus strand of SSSX01000003.1, from coordinate 5,296 downwards.
CGAACACGAACTGGCCGAACGGCGGCGTGCCGAGGCGCGAGTCGTGACCAGCGAGCAACGCCTGCAGGATGTGTTGACGGTGATCTGCGAGGGCATCTGGGACTGGCAAGTGCCGTCCGGCCGCGTCGACCACAATCCGCAGTGGTATCGCACCCTCGGCTATGAAACCGGCGAACTGCCCGACACCCTCGAGGCCTTCGCCGGCCGGATATTTCCCGACGATGCGGACGCGGTCCGCGCGCGCATCAACGATCTGCTGACCGGCCGCAGCCGCAGCTATTACTCGGAACACCGGATGGTGCGCAAGGACGGGACGGCGATCTGGGTCCAGGACCGCGGCCGCATTGTCGAACGCGATGCCGCCGGCGTGCCGGTGCGCGTGCTGGGCAGCTTCGTCGACATCACCGAGCGCCACCTGGCGCAGCAGGAGCTTGCCTGCCAGCGCGACCGGCTCGAGGCGCAGGTCGTCGCGCGGACCTGGGAACTCGCCGCCGCCAAGGAGGTGGCCGAGGCGGCCAACCACGCCAAGAGTTCGTTCCTGGCCAACATGAGCCACGAAATCCGCACGCCGATGAACGCCGTGATCGGCATGACCCAGCTGGCGCTGCACACCAATCTCGACAGCCGGCAGCGCAACTATATCGAAAAGGCCCATCGCTCGGCCGAGCGGCTGCTCAACATCCTCAACGACATCCTCGACTTTTCGAAGATGGAAGCGGGCCGGCTCGACATCGAGCGGATACCTTTCCGGCTCGACGAGCTGGTCGACGACCTGTACAACGTCGTCGGCCTGCGGGCCAGGGAAAAGGGCCTCGAACTGGTCGTCGATATTGCCGCCGACGTGCCGCTCGACCTCATCGGCGACCCGACGCGCCTGAGTCAGGTGCTGGTCAATCTGGCCGGCAACGCCATCAAGTTCACCGAGCGCGGCAGCGTCGTGGTGGGGATTCGCCGGCTCGCCGGGCCGCCGGTCAGGCTGGGTCTGTTCGTCCGGGATACCGGCATCGGCATCAGCGACGAACAGCGCAAGCTGATTTTCCAGCCCTTCCTGCAGGCGGACAACTCGATCACCCGCCGCTTCGGCGGCACCGGCCTGGGGCTGGCGATTTCCAAACGACTGGTCGAACTGCTCGGCGGCCAGCTCGCGGTGCTCAGCCAGCCGGGCTTCGGCAGCACGTTTTCGTTCGACCTGCCCCTCGTCGCGGCGGAGGGTCAAGTGCGGTGCTGGGGCGACACTGCGCCGGCCGTGCTGCCGGCGGCCCTGCACGGCGCGCGCGCTGGTGGCCGACGACAACGCGGAGGCCTGCCGCGTGCTTGCCGGCGTGCTCGCGGGACTCGGCTTCCGCGTGCAGTCGGCCAGTTCTTCCGCCGAGGGCTTGCGCATCCTCGACGCGCAGGCCATCGATCTGCTGGTCTGCGACTGGGCGCTGGGCGACGCGAGCGGCGTGCCCCTGACGCAGCTGGCAGCGCGGAGAATGGCGGGAGCGAAGCCGCGCATCGTGGTCGTGGCCGATACCTTCGACATCGAGACCGTGCATCACGCCACCCGCGACCTGCCGATCGCCGGGATCGTCGGCCGGCCGGTCCGGGCCGCTGCACTGTGCAAGGCGCTGGCTGAGAGCGGGGACGGCGAGCCGGCCGGCGCGCTGCCCGGCCATGAGGATTGGGGCTTCCCGTCGGACGACGAGATTGGCCGTTTCGCCGGCCGGAAAATCCTGCTGGTCGAGGATGAACCGGTCAATCAGGAAGTCGCCAACGAGTTGCTGAGCTCGGTCGGGCTGCTTGTCACCGTCGCCAGCAATGGCCGCGAGGCGCTCGAATGCCTGGCGCGGGAAGACTTCGCCTGCGTCCTGATGGACGTGCAGATGCCGGTCATGAATGGCTTGGAGGCGGCCCGCGAAATACGCCGCAATCCAAAGTGGCATGCCCTGCCGGTCATCGCCATGACGGCCGGCGCGCTAACCGAAGAACGTCAGGCGACGCGCGACGCCGGGATGAACGAACACATCACCAAGCCGTTCGAAATTGCCCATCTGTTCGCCACGCTCGACCGCTGGATCGGCGCCGACGCGTGCCGGCAGTCGGCCTCCAGGTAGCGCCAATCGGGGCACACGCAAATACGCGGGCAGGCGGTTTTGCTGCGACCTGCCGACTTACCGACCGGCGTGTTGCCGCAATTGCAGGATCAGCAGTCTGCTCACCTTGTCGAATGGTGTGATCGACTGCGCCGCACGGCACAGCAGAATGGCGCCTTCGACCGCGGCGATGATCAAGGTCGCCGTCGCGCTTGCATCCGCTTCGGCCATGCCGGTTCCGGTCAGGCTTTGCGCGATGAGCCGTTCCCAGTCTTGCAGGGCCGCGGCCGCCGCCGCCAGCGGCAACCCTTCTCCTTCTCCGGACGAGTCGTCGGCCGCGACGGCAATCACCGGACAGCCCGCTTTGAATTCGCTTTCGATGAGAATCGAACGCCAATTGGCCAGGAAGGCTTCAATGCCGGCGACCGGGCCGGCGGCCAGGGCTTGCGCCAGCAATTTGCCGATGTGCTGGCCGGTGTGGGTAACCGCTTCACCGATCAGCTGAGGCTTGCCGCCCGGAAAGTAGTGATAGGTCGATCCCAGCGGCGCCTTCGCGCACTTGGACAGCTCGCGGATGCTTGTCGAGCTGAGTCCGCGCCGCCGCAACAGGTCGGCCGCCGTACTGATCAGGCGCTGCCTTGGATCGTCTTGTCCGCGTGTCATGAAAGATTCTTGCTATAACAGTCGTTATACTCTAACATCGATCCCGGCTATAACGACTGTTATAAACGGGAGTCGACATGCGGCAAGGCACGACGGGAAACGGTCTGGTGGAAGACGTGACGCTACGGGCGGAGGATGGGTATCGACTGGCGGCAAAAAGGTATGTGCCCGACAAACCGGTCCGCGCACACCTTATCGTTGCTGGGGCCACCGGCGTGCCGCAAGGCTACTACCGGCGTTTTGCGGAGTACGCGCGTGACCGGGGTTTCACGGTTCTTACGCTCGACTATCGCGGGATCGGCCTTTCGCGGCCAGAGAAACTGAAGCAGCTCGACATGAGCTATCTCGATTGGGCCAGGCTCGATCTGGCGGCCGCCGTCGATGAGATGGCGAGGCCGGAGATTCCGCTATTCATCGTCGGCCATTCGTTTGGCGGCCACGCCTTCGGATTGCTGCCCAACCATCGCAAGGTTGCCGGGTTGTACACCTTTGCCACCGGTGCCGGTTGGCATGGCTGGATGCCCAGGCTGGAAAGCCTGCGCGTGAGACTCATGTGGAATCTGGTATTGCCGCCACTGACGCTCTTGAAAGGCTATTCCCCGTGGAAAATGCTGGGTCTGGGCGAAGACCTGCCGGCCGGCGTTTTCTGGCAATGGAGGCGCTGGTGCCGCTTTCCCCACTATTTTTTTGACGACCCGGCGATGCCCGGCATCAGCGAACAATACGCCACCGTCACCAGCCCCATCGTCGCCGCCAATGCACTGGATGATCTATGGGCATTGCCCCGTTCCCGCAATGCTTTCATGCGGGCCTATCGCAATGCCCCGGTTGCCTGCGTCGATATCGACCCCAAATTGATCGAAGGGCGCATCGGTCATATGGGTTATTTCAAGGCAAATTCGCAACGGCTGTGGGATGAGGCGCTGGCGTGCTTTGCCGGCTGGATGGGGCAGCCGGCTTGCGTCGAGTGACGGAACTGATGAAGCGACTAGATTGACCGACTGCCGGCGGAATACCGACGTGCCTCTTCAAGCGTGTCGAAGCGTCGGATCCGGTGTTTGGAGCAGCCGCTATTGTTGAATGCTGCGATCAATTTATGCACGACCGGGTGTGTTCCGACAAAGGACAGCCTGATTCTCGGATTTCGCTGCAACGATATGCTGGCTCTGACTGCCAGGAACTCGATGTCGTCGTCGTCCAATAGCGCCTCGGTCACGCCGCTGAAATCATGAATGCTGTAGCGCATCTCGTCGAGTTGCGGATGTGCCTGAATGCGCTGCGCCGACGTATCCATCTCTTCGGTCGTGATGACCCCGGTCAGCGTCCTGACCAAGCCGAACTCTTCCCATACGATCTCGACCACAGCGCAGCCTCTCTGTATTGAACCCGATGTTATTGATATGGCAGCCGGTAAGTTTGCGCCGCTGTCCGGCGCGGCGGCACGTCCCGGCCGTGTTGGGGCCGGGTGCTGGCCGCAATCGCGGGTTGACAGCGCCGCGCCACCCGAGGTTCTCGACCTGAAGGCTTGACGCCGCGCCGTTGCCGCCACTTCGGGGTAACGGACATCCCGCTCGTCATTCGGCGGCGACCGACGGGTTATGGACGCTGAGCCGCTCCTGCAGGAACTCGATGAAACGCTGCGTCTTGGCCGGCAGCAGGCGCGTTTCGGTCATCGCGTAGACCGGGGTTGCCGGGCCTTCCCAGGCGGGGAGAACCTGGCGCAGCCGCCCTTGTGCGACATCGTCGGTGACGATTTCCGACGGCAGCACGGCGATGCCCTGGTCGAGCGTCGCCAGCCGGCGGATCAAACCCACGCTGTTGAGCTGGAAGCGGCCGCCGACGGCGATCTCCATCGATTCATTGCCGCTGTGCAGCATCCACACATGGGCTTTGCCGGAGCGGAAAGCGATGCAGTCGTGCGTCGCCAGATCGGCGGGGCGCATGGGTTCGCCACGCTGCTGCAGGTAGTGCGGCGAGGCGTAGAGGTGGCACCGCAGGTTGGCCAGCTGGCGGGCGATCAGGTTCGAATCGGGTTGTGTGCCCATGCGGATGGCCACATCGAAGGGCTCGGCGACCAGATCGACGACCCGCGGGGTCAGGTCGAAGTCGAAGCTGATGCCCGGATACAGGCGCGCAAACTCGGCGATCAGCGGCGCCAGGTAGGTGTTCGCAAAATCGACCGGCAGCGACGCGCGCAGCATGCCGCTCGGTTGCGCCAGCAGTTCCCCGAGCTGCTCATGCGCCAGCCGCGCTTCATCGACGATGCGTTTGCAGCGTTCGAAGTAGATCTGGCCGGCTTCGGTCAGCTCGATGCGGCGCGTCGTCCGGTGCAGCAGGCGCAGCCCGATGGCCTTTTCCAGACTGCTGATCCGGCGGGACACCGTCGAGTTGGGGATCCCGACCGCTTCCGCCGCATGGCGAAAGCCCCGCGCCTTGACGACCTCGACGAACAAGGCCATGTCGTTCAGGAGTTCCACTTACATTGCTCCACGGATGGATCAATCATTTCGATTTTTGCCACTTTATCGCAAATCGGCAGTGGAGGATGATGGCTCCAT
>SSSX01000303.1 GCA_015657735.1 Zoogloeaceae bacterium | reverse complement strand
GTTCGTCCGGGGCTCAATCTTCACCTGCTCGGGGCCATGGCGACCACGCTGATCTTCGGGCCGCAACTGGCGCTGGTCGTCCTGGCGCTGGCGCTGGCCGGCATCACGCTGAACGGCAGCGCCGAGTGGGCGGCCTATCCGCTCAATCTGCTGGCGATGGGCATCGTGCCGGTTGCCGCGGGCCGGTTGTGGTTTCGCGGTGTCGAGCGCTGGCTGCCGAAGCACTTTTTCGTCTATATCTTTGTCAATGCTTTCATCGGCGCGGCGGCAGTCGTCCTGATCCAGGGTGTGGTCGCTTCGTCGATGCTGGTCGCCGCCGGTGCTTACCCGGCGGATCTGCTGTTGTCCGAATACCTCCCGTTCTTCCTGCTCCTGGGTTTTGCGGAAGCCTGGCTGTCGGGCATGGCGCTGACCTTGCTGGTGGTCTATTGCCCGGAATGGGTGGCGAGTTTCGACGACCGCAGTTATCTGTGGAACAAGTAAGCCGGTCTGCCGGACCGAAAATCCAAAACAACATTCAGTGGAGAAAAACACGATGAGCAACTACAACGCCCCCCTTCGCGACATGCAGTTCGTGATGCGTGAACTGGCCGATCTCGACGCCGTGGCGGCCCTGCCGGGCTGCGAGGATGCCGCGCCCGATGTGGTCGATGCGATCCTCGAGGAAGCCGGCAAGTTCGCCAGCGGCGTGCTGGCGCCCCTCAACCGCATCGGTGACCAGGAAGGCGCCCGCTGGGACAACGGTGTGGTGCACACCGTGACCGGCTGGAAGGAAGCCTACACGCAGTTCGCCGAGGCGGGCTGGACCGCGCTGGCGTGCAAGCCGGAGTTCGGCGGCCAGGGCCTGCCCAAGCTGGTGTCGACGGCGGTGATGGAGATGTGGAAGTCCGCCAACATGGCCTTCTCGCTGTGTCCGATGCTGACCACCGGGGCCATCGAGGCGATCACCCTGTGCGGCACCGACGAGCAGAAGGCGGCCTACCTGCCCAAAATGGTGAGCGGCGAGTGGACCGGCACGATGAACCTGACCGAGCCCCAGGCCGGCTCCGACCTCGCCGCCGTGCGCTCCCGCGCCGTGCCGCAGGGTGATGGCACCTACAAGGTCTTCGGCCAGAAGATCTTCATCACCTACGGCGAGCACAACATGACGGACAACATCATCCATCTGGTGCTGGCCCGCCTGCCGGACGCACCGGAAGGCGTGAAGGGCATCTCGCTGTTTGTCGTGCCGAAGTTCCTGCTCAACGCCGACGGCACGCCCGGCGAGCGCAACGACGTGCATTGCGTGTCGATCGAACACAAGCTCGGCATCCACGGCAGCCCGACGGCGGTGCTCGCCTTCGGTGACAACGGCGGCGCGATCGGCACCCTGGTCGGCGAGGCCAACCGCGGTCTCGAGTACATGTTCGTGATGATGAACGAGGCCCGTTTCGCGGTCGGCATGGAGGGCCTGGCGCTGTCCGAGCGGGCCTACCAGCAGGCGCTGGCGTATGCCAAGGATCGCGTCCAGGGCACCGATGCGGGCGTCCGCGGCGGTCCGAAGGTGAACATCCTGCATCATGCCGACGTGCGGCGCCTGCTGATGACGATGAAGTCCACCACCGAGGCGATGCGTGCGCTGGCGTATGTGGTCGGGTCGGCCACCGACATGGCCCATCACCACGCCGACGAGGCCGTGCGCGCCCGCAGTCAGGCTTTTGTCGACCTGATGATTCCGGTCGTCAAGGGCTGGAGCACCGAGAACGCCAACACCATTACCTCCGACGGCGTGCAGGTGCACGGCGGCATGGGCTTCATCGAGGAAACCGGTGCCGCC
>SSSX01000302.1 GCA_015657735.1 Zoogloeaceae bacterium | reverse complement strand
TCGAAGTTCAGGTTGAAGTAGGGCCGGGTGTTGGTGCGGCCGATGCCCACCTGCACGAACCACGGTTCGCCCAGCTCGACGCTGAAACTGCCGCCCTGGAATCCGCCCGATGCCCATTGCAGCGACGGCTGCAGCGCCAGCGTGGAGCCGGCGAAGGGCTGCCAGCTGGTATCCACGCCGCCGCGCGCCTGGCTGCCGAAGTTGCGGTCGCGGTAGGCGCCCAGCCATACCGATGAATCGCCGCGGCGGTAACGCAGGTTGATGTCCTGACCGCCGAAGTTGCCGCCGTAGCGGTATTCGCCCAGACTCAGCTTGAACGGCCTGTCGGCCGCGGCGGCCTGCACCGCGGCGGCGTCGCCGGGCAGACGCGCTTCGTCGTGAGCGTGAACCGCGGCGCCGAAGCCGAGGCCGGCGAGCGCGACGAATGAAACGGGACGCAGGGAGGGGCGCATGAAAGATTTAAGCTGGCCGGTGGGCGAGGTGCCGATCATAGCGGAGCAAATTGGCATCGATGCCTACTCTTCACGGAACCGATTGCCGTTGCCGCACTCTGCATGCTTGAACAGGCTGGCGCGGCGCGGCTTTGCGCCACCCGCGGCGCGCTGCGCAGCGGCCTGGCCCGGTGGTTTGCCCGAGAGGAGGAACACACGATGAACAACGTCTCCCACATCCCGTCCTACCTGTCGGCCGAACATCTGGGGCCATGGGAAACCTATCTGGTGCAGATCGACCGGGTCGAACCGCACCTCGCCGCCGATCTGCGTCCGCTGGCGCCGATTCTGACGCGGCCCAAGCGGGCCCTGATCGTCAATGTGCCGATCCGCCTCGACAACGGCGAGATGGCCCACTTCGAGGGCTACCGGGTGCAGCACAACCTTTCGCGCGGGCCGGGCAAGGGCGGCATCCGTTATCACCCGGAGGTGACGCTGGCCGAGGTGATGGCCTTGTCGGCGTGGATGACAGTCAAGAATGCGGTCGTCAATGTGCCTTTCGGCGGTGCCAAGGGCGGCGTGCGGGTCGACCCGCGCAGCCTGTCGGCGGCCGAACTGGAGCGCCTGACGCGCCGCTACGCCAGCGAGATCAACATTCTCATCGGCCAGGACAAGGATATTCCGGCGCCGGACATCAATACCAACGAGCAGGTCATGGCGTGGATCATGGACACCTTCTCGATGAATGCCGGCGAGACGGCGATGGGCGTCGTCACCGGCAAGCCGATCAGCCTTGGCGGCAGCCTGGGCCGCAAGGACGCCACCGG
>SSSX01000301.1 GCA_015657735.1 Zoogloeaceae bacterium | reverse complement strand
TGGCGGGCCAGTTCGTCGCGCGGGCGGATGCCGGCCGAGAACACGATCATGTCGGTTTCGAGGTGGCTGCCGTCGTCGAAGACCATGCGGTGCCGGGCGCGCGCGCCGTCGGTGATCTCGGTCGTGTGGCGGCTGGTGTGCACCCGCACGCCGAGGGCTTCGATCTTGCTGCGCAGGATGCGGCCGCCGTCGTCGTCGACCTGCACCGCCATCAGGCGCGGCGCGAATTCGACCACGTGGGTTTCGAGGCCGAGGTCGCGCAGCGCCTTGGCGCATTCGAGGCCCAGCAGCCCGCCGCCCACCACCACGCCGCGCGTCGAGCGGGCGCCGGCGGCGCGCATGCCTTCCAGGTCTTCGATGGTGCGGTAGACGAAGCAGTCGCTGCGCTCGTTGCCGCTGACCGGCGGCACGAAAGGCACCGAGCCGGTGGCCAGCACGAGCTTGTCGTAGGGCAGCACCGCGCCGTCGGCGGTGGTCACCGTTTTCTTGCGGCGGTCGATGGCGCTCGCGCGGGTGTTGAGGTGCAGCGCGAAGCCACTCTGCGCGAAGAACTGCGGCGCCACCAGCGACAGGTCGTCGGCGCTCTTGCCGGCGAAGAATTCCGAAAGATGCACCCGGTCGTAGGCCGGACGGGCTTCCTCGCCCAGCACCGTGACTTCGGCGTTCGCAAGTTGCAGCAGGTGCAGTTCCTCGAGGAACTTGTGGCCCACCATGCCATGACCGACAACAATGATCTTCATATTCAATCCTGCAAGTCCGGCGCTCGGGAGGGTCTGGCAGGATCGGCTGGCTGGATTCACGGGCATGAATCGGGCAGTCGTCCGGCCCCCGCGGAACGCGGTTGAAACTCGGGTTGGAACGGGTGAGCGCCCCGCGGCTGGCGGCCGGCGCACTCCGATTCCGCCGTCGTTGGCGGAGGCGTGCCCCCAGGGCAGCGTTGCCGAAGAGGTTCAGCATGTTCAAGCACGGTTCATGCCAGCTTTCGCGGTGCGCCCGAAGGCGGCGTGCCCGCCGTTTCCGGGCGCTCGATGCCGGGCTGTGGGCACTGAATGGGTGCATCGCTACCCATTTTGGAGCGGGCCGCCGCATGCCGTGCGCGACGGGGCTGACGGACGGCGGCGGGCCTGCTAACTTCGGGCCGCCGGACGGCCGGCGTCGTGAAACGAAGCTTCCAGCGCGGAGTGATGGACATGCGGATCGGGGTTGACCTTGGCGGCACCAAGATCGAAATCATTGCCCTCGACGACGGCGGGCAGACCCTCGCCCGGCGGCGGGTGGCCACCCCGCAGGGCGACTATCCGGCCACGCTGGCGGCGGTGGCCGGGCTGGTCCACGCGGTCGAGGCCGAACTC
>SSSX01000300.1 GCA_015657735.1 Zoogloeaceae bacterium | reverse complement strand
GTCCAGGCCGGCCCGGCGGCGGTGGCCTTCGGCGCCGTCGTGGTGCTGACGATGTTCGCCGCGCTGAGCTTCGATCCGCGCCTGATCTGGGACCCCGTCGCTTCCTGTGCGTCCGAGCGCACCTCCGACCATGTCTGAACCCCTGCCTCCCGTCCTGCCCGCCGCCACCGTCGACACGCCGCGGCGCTTCCGCATCCCGCTGGTGTGGATCATTCCGCTGGTGGCGGCGCTGATCGGCCTGTTCCTCGCCGCCAAGAGCTATTACGAGCAGGGGCCGACGATCACCATCCAGTTCGGCACCGGCGAGGGCCTCGAACCCGGCAAGACCCGCATCAAGTACAAGGACGTGGATGTCGGCCAAATCGTCGCGGTGGCGCTGTCGGACGACGGTGCCCACGTCGTCGCCACCGCCCGTCTGGCCCGCGCGGCGGCGCGCCTGCTGGTCGACGACACGCGCTTCTGGGTGGTCAGCGCGCGGGTGTCGGGCAGCTCGGTGTCGGGCCTCGGCACCCTGCTGTCGGGCGCCTACGTGGGCCTCGACGTCGGCAAGTCGGACGAGGAGCGGCGCGACTTCGTGGCCCTCGACGCGGCGCCGGCGGTAACCCTCGACGTGCCCGGCCGGGCCTTCCTGCTGCGCGCCGAAACCCTCGGCTCGATCGCCATCGGCACGCCGATCTACTTCCGCCGCATTGAGGCCGGTCAGGTCACCGGCTTCCGTCTCGACGCCGCCGGCCGCCGCCTCGATGTGCAGATTTTCATCAAGGCGCCCTACGACCGCTTCGTCACCACCAACAGCCGCTTCTGGAACGCCGGCGGGGTGGACGTGAAGATCGGCGCCGACGGCGTGCAGGTCAACACCGAATCGGTCGCCGCCATCATCGCCGGCGGCATCGCCTTCCAGACGCCCGACGGTGGCCCCGACGAAGCGGTGCCGCCCGACCACGCCTTCCGCCTGTTCGCCAACCGCGCCGAGGCCCTCAAGCAACCGCGCACCGAAGCCATCTCCTACGTGCTGCGCTTCACCGAATCGGTACGCGGGCTGTCGGTGGGCGCGCCGGTGGATTTCCGCGGCATCCAGCTCGGCGAAGTCGTCGCCATCACGCCGGATTTCCGCCCCGAGCGGGCCGATCTCGGCCTGATGGTCGAGGTCCAGATCTACCCCGAACTGATGCGCGACCGCGTCACGCCGCAAAACACCCCCTATCGCCGCAAGGACGTGCACGACAAGGACTTCCGCGCCTTCGTCGACCGGCTCATCGGCAGCGGCCTGCGCGGCCAGCTGCGCAGCGGCAATCTGGTCACCGGCCAGCTCTACGTGGCGCTCGACTTCTTCCCCGGCGCCACCGCCGCCCGCATCGACTGGGCCCACCAGCCGCCGCTGATGCCGACCCAGCGCGGCAGCTTCGACGAACTGCAGACCACCCTGATGCGCATCGTGGCGCGCCTCGACCGACTGCCGCTGGAAGATATCGGCCGCGACACCAGCAAGGCCATCGCCGGCCTCGGCCGGACCATCGACGAAGCCGAGCGGCTGCTCAAACGCCTCGACGGCCTGGCCGGCAGCGATGTGCGCGAGACGCTCGCCGAAGCCCGTGTGGCCATCGTCGACGCCCGCAAGCTGCTCGCCAGCGACGCCCCGCTGCAGCAGGACATGCGCGCCAGCCTGCAGGAACTCGGCCGCGCCGCGCAGGCCCTGCGCAACCTCGCCGACACCCTCGACCGCCACCCCGAGGCGCTGCTGCGCGGCAAGCCCGAAGACAAGCCATGACAAGGACACCGATGATGCACGCCTCCCGCCTGGCGGCCGCCCTGCTGATGCTGGCCGCGGCCCACCTCGCCCACGCCGCCGCCGATATCCGCCCCGGCCTGTGGGAATTCCGTTCGACGCGGCTCAATGTGGGCGGGCTGCCCGACATGTCGGCGCAGATGGCCCAGCTGCAGCAGCAACTGCACAACCTGCCGCCCGAAACCCGGCGCATCGTCCAGCAGCAGATGGCCGCCCGCGGCATCCAGATGGGCAACGACGGCACGGTGCGCAGCTGCATCACCGCCGAGCAGGCCAGGCAGGACAGCATCTACGCCGGGCGCAGCGACGGGCGCTGCACCCTCACCGACATCGAGAAGGACGACCGGCGCGTGCGTGGCCGCCTGAGCTGCAGCCAGCCGTCGGGCACGGCGGATTTCGAAACCCTCGTCGATAGCGCTGAGCACCTGACGACGCGCCTTCG
>SSSX01000299.1 GCA_015657735.1 Zoogloeaceae bacterium | reverse complement strand
GCCGTGTTCATGTTCGGTCTGGGCCAGGGTCCGGCGATCGCCACCAAGAATTACAAGCAGCTCGGCATCACGCTGCCGCTCTACCAGTCGCACGGCGTCGCCTCCGAGGAGTTCATCAAACTCGCCGGCCCCGCTGCCGAAGGCGTCCGCCTGCCGGCCGCCGCGCTACTGGTGGCCGACAAACTCGACGCCAAAGACCCGCAGAAGCCGGTCGCCACCGCCTACACCAAGGCTTACAAGGAACGCTGGAAGTCCGACGTGTCGACCTTCGGCGGACACGCCTACGACGGCCTGATGCTGACGGTCGATGCGATCCAGCGCGCCGGCGGCACCGACAAGGCCAAGGTCCGCGACGCCATCGAAGCGACGCGCGGCTATGTCGGCACCGGCGGCATCGTGAACATGTCGCCCACCGACCACATGGGCCTCGACCTGTCGGCCTTCCGCCTCCTCGAGATCCGGAACGGCGACTGGTCGCTGGTCCGCTAAGCCCCCGATGCACGCCGCGGCCGACAAGCCGCGGCGGCCATCCCCTCAACAGGAGGAAACGATGCAGATCAAACGGATCCACCACGTCGCCTACCGCTGCAAGGACGCCAAGCAGACGGTCGAGTGGTATCAGAAATACCTCAACATGCGCTTCATCCTGGCCATCGCCGAGAACGAAGTGCCGTCGACCAAAGAGCCCGACCCCTACATGCACGTCTTTCTCGATGCCGGCCAGGGCAACGTGCTGGCCTTCTTCGAGCTGCCGACCAAACCCGAAATGGGTCGCGACCCGAACACCCCGGCGTGGACCCAGCATCTGGCCCTCGAGGTGGACTCCATCGACGACCTGCTCGAAACCAAAGCCAGGCTCGAGGCCGACGGAATCAGCGTGGTCGGCCCGACCGATCACACCATCTTCAAGTCGATCTACTTCTTCGACCCGTCCGGCCACCGTCTGGAGCTCGCCGCCAACACCGGCACGCCAAAAATGGCCCGGATGCTCGACGAGGTGAAGTGGGACATGCTCAACGAATGGGCGCAGACCCGGCGCGCGCCGCAGCACGCCCGCTGGATGCATGACGGCAGCTACGCAGGAGAGTAACGGACATGAAACTGGCAAGTTTGAAACGCGGCGGCCGCGACGGCACGCTGGTGGTGGTGAACCGCGGCCTGACGCTCTGCCGGCCGGTGCCGGCCATCGCCCGCACGCTGCAGGCCGCGCTCGACGACTGGGACGCCGTTGAAGCCCAGCTGCGCCAGGTCTACGAGGCGCTCAACAGCGGCGCCTTCGCCGATCCGGAACCCTTCGACCCGGCCGCCTGCCACTCGCCGCTGCCGCGCGCCTACCAGTGGGCCGACGGCTCGGCCTACGTCAATCACGTCCAGCTGGTCCGCCGCGCGCGCGGCGCCGAGCTGCCGCCCGAGTTCTGGACCGATCCGCTGATGTATCAGGGCGGCTCCGACAGTTTCGTCGGCCCGCGCGACCCGGTGGCCGTGCTCTCGGAAGAGTGGGGCATCGACCTCGAGGCCGAGGTGGCGGTGGTCACCGGCGATGTGCCGATGGGCGCCACGCCCGACGAGGCCGGCCGGGCGATCCGCCTGGTGATGCTGGTCAATGACGTGTCGCTGCGCAACCTGATCCCCGCCGAGCTGGCCAAGGGCTTCGGCTTTTTCCAGTCCAAG
>SSSX01000298.1 GCA_015657735.1 Zoogloeaceae bacterium | reverse complement strand
GTCCTCGGCGACAACCTGTTCTACGGCCACGACTTCGCCGCCGGCCTGCGCGCCGCCAGTGCCCGCGACGACGGCGCCACCGTCTTCGCCTACCCGGTGCATGATCCCGAGCGCTACGGCGTCGTCGAATTCGACGCCGCCGGCCACGCCATCAGCCTCGAAGAAAAGCCCAAGGTGCCCAAGAGCCGCTACGCCGTCACCGGGCTCTACTTCTACGACAACCGGGTCGTCGACATCGCCAAGAACCTCAAGCCCGGCCCGCGCGGCGAACTCGAGATCACCGACGTCAACCGCCAGTACCTCGAATGGGGCGCCCTCGACGTGCAGGTCATGGGCCGCGGCCACGCCTGGCTCGACACCGGCACCCACGAAAGCCTGCTCGAAGCCAGCCTGTTCATCCAGACCATCGAAAAGCGCCAGGGCCTCAAGATCGCCTGCCCCGAGGAAATCGCCTGGCGCGCCGGCTGGATCGACGCCGAAGCCCTCCGCAAGCTCGCCGCGCCGCTCGCCAAGAACGGCTACGGCCAGTACCTGCTGCGCATCCTCGACGAAAAAGTGTTCTGACCACGGGGGTACTGATGAAGGTCATCGAAACCGCCATTCCCGGCCTGCTGATCCTCGAACCGAAAGTCTTCGGCGACGCCCGCGGCTTCTTCATGGAAAGCTACAACGCCAAGGTCTTCGGCGACGCCACCGGCCTCGCCCCCGATTTCGTGCAGGACAACCACTCGCGCTCGGCCAAGGGCGTGCTGCGCGGCCTGCACTACCAGATCGAACAGGCCCAGGGCAAACTCGTGCGCGCGGTGCGCGGGTCGGTGTTCGACGTGGCGGTCGACCTGCGCAGATCGTCGCCGACCTTCGGCCAGTGGGCCGGCGTCGAACTCTCCGAGGACAACCACCGCCAGTTGTGGATTCCGCCCGGCTTCGCGCACGGCTTCCTGGTCACCTCCGAGTCCGCCGACTTCCTCTACAAGACCACCGACTACTACGCGCCCCAGCACGAGCGCAGCCTGGCCTGGAACGACCCGACGGTCGGCGTCGCGTGGCCGCTGCATCTGCTGGGTGGCGCGCCGCTGCTGTCGGCCAAGGACGTCGCCGGCAAGGCGCTGGCCGACTGCGAAACCTTTGCCTGACCCGCGCCTGACAACTATTTCTTCGTAACCCGCCCTGACGGCGCGCGATAATGCGCGCCAGTCATTCTGCCCATGGAGCTTTGCATGTCCCGTTCGCTGATCTACCTCGTTGCCGGCGCGCGTCCCAATTTCATGAAGATCGCGCCCATCGTGCGCGCGCTGCAGGCCCGCGCCGACCGCTTCGAGTTCCGGATCGTCCACACCGGCCAGCACTACGACCGCGAGATGAGCGACGTGTTCTTCGACGAGCTGGGCATCCCCAAGCCGGACTATCACCTCGAAGCCGGCGGCGGCAGCCACGCCACGCAGACCGCCAAGATCATGGTGGCCTTCGAAGAAATCTGCCAGCAGGCCCGGCCCGACTGCGTGCTGGTGGTCGGCGATGTGAACTCGACGCTGGCCTGCTCGATCGACGCCAAGAAACTCGACATTCCGGTGGTCCACGTCGAAGCCGGCCTGCGCAGCGGTGACATGCGCATGCCCGAGGAAATCAACCGCCTCGTTACCGACAGCATTTCCGACTGGTTCTTCTGCACCGAACCTTCCGGCGTCGACAACCTGCTGCGCGAAGGCAAGAGCCGCGACGTGGTGTTCAACGTCGGTCACGTGATGGTCGACAACCTGCTCTATCAGCGCGACCAGCTCGACGCCTCCGACAAGTCCGGCATGGAAAGCGAGGCGCTGAAGAAGCAGTTCCCCAAGTACGGCGTCGTCACGATGCACCGCCCGTCGAACGTCGATAGCGAAACCACGCTCCACGGCATCGCCGGTGCGCTGCGGCAGATTTCCGCCGAACTGCCGCTGATCTTCCCGGTGCATCCGCGCACCCGCGGCAACCTCGAAAAGTTCGGCCTCGACCTGGGCCCGAACGTCGTGCTGACCAAGCCCCAGTCGTACATGGAATTCCTCAACCTGTGGAAGGACGCCTCGCTGATCCTCACCGACAGTGGCGGCCTGCAGGAAGAAACCACCGCGCTGGGCATTCCCTGCCTCACGCTGCGCGAGAACACCGAGCGCCCGGTGACGATGGACGAAGGCAGCAACGTGCTGGTCGGCACCGATCCGCGCCGCATCGTCGAGGAAGCCGCCAAGGTCCTCGCCGGCCACGGCAAGCAGGGCCGCCGTCCAGCGCTGTGGGACGGCAAGGCCGCCGAGCGCATCGTTGCCGAACTGGATCGTCTGCTGCCGGCCTGATCCGCGGCGGCTGCGCGCCGCGCTCCACTCAAAAAGCCCATTGTTGCCAAAACTGCAACAATGGGCTTTTTGTCGTTGTGGATTTTGCGCGAATCGTCGGCTTCAGCCGCCGCCTTTGGGCAGATGCACGGCGACGTCCACTTCGGCGATCCGGCCCTCGGCTTCGGGAGCGCCGAGGCTCAGGGTCAGCTCCAGCTCGCCGCGGACGATGCAGCGGGCGGTGCCGAGTACCCATTTCGGGGCGTCCGGATCGAGGCGGCGCTCGATGCCGGCGAGGCCGATGCGGGGTTTGGTGAGGCGGGCGGCGAGGCCGGGCGGCGCGGCGGCCAGTTCGATCACGTTGATCTGTTCGAAACGCGCCAGCACCGCGCCGAGGCCGCGGGCGAGGAGATCATCGACGCTGGCCGCAGTGGTCGCCCAGGCCCGCAGTTCGAGTTCGATCCGCCCGCCGCTGCGCTCGCGGTAGCCGGCGCAGCGCGGGCCGCGGGTGCGGGCGAACACCGGGCCGGGGGGCGCGCGGAAGAAGCGCAGCGTGCGTCCGTCGAGGAGGTAGGCATCGCCGTGGGCGAGGATGCGGCCGGGCGGGCAGTGGACTTCGGCCAGTTCGCCGACCGCCGCGTCCGGCAGCGTGAAATCGAGCGGCTGGCCGGGGGCCGCGGCGAGCGCGCCCTGCCAGCCGGCGAAGGCCGGATCGCGGACGGGGTCGTCGTCGGCGCCGTCGCGCGGCTCGCAGTTGAGGCGCACGGCGTGCACCGCGACGCGCCCGGGGCTGCCGTCGGCGGGCGCGACGGCGGGGCCGGCGGCGAGGTCCGGGCCGGCCGGGAGGGCGGCCTGCAGCGCGGGCAGGAGCAGATTTTCGATGGCGCCGAGCATGGTGTCAACTCCCCGGGACGTCGTCCAGCAGGCCGGCTTTGAGCTGCAGCCAGGGCGCCTCGCCGGGGCCGTCGAGGGGCAGCCACGGCCCGTCGGCCTTGCGGACGAGGCTGCCGTCGAAACCCGCCGGGCGCCCTTCGTCGGCGTACCACAGCGCTTCGCCGTGGTCGATCCGGCACACCAGCCAGGCCGGCGCGGCGAGCGCCAGTGGCGCCGGCAGACGGGCGCGGAACCATGCCGCTTCGCCGTCCGCGTCGGCGGCGATGGGCAGCGGCCATGCGGCGAGGGGCGGCTCGGCCGGCACCCCGCCGCTGTCGGCATGAAGGCTGAGCTGGCCGCCGAGGGCCTCGCGCCGCGGACGCAGGTAGAGGGCCACGCTGGACAGGCGGGCCGTCGCCGGCAGCGCGGCGAGCCGCAACGCGGCACTGTGCTGCGGGTCGCACAGGCGGGCGATGCGGTTTGCCGCGGCGTGGCTGGGCGGAACGTCGCGTTCGCCGGGGCGCGGCTGGTCGGGCGGCTCGGGCGGCGGGGCTGGCGGCGTGGCGGGTTTGGGCGGCGCTTCGAGTTCGGCGCTGAAGGCGACGATGCGCACGAGTTGGGCGTTGGCGGTGGCGATGCGCAGCGGGATCGTCGTCGCCTGCGGGTGGTCGGCGAGGTAGCGGTTGGCGGCGCGGGCCAGTCCGTCGACGGTGAGGGCGGCGGCCGGCAGCGGGCCGTCGGGGCTGAAGAAGGGCGGGTCGTCGCCGACCGCCACGCTGAGCAGGCAGGGCTGGCGGGTGAAGCGCAGGCCGATCTTGCGGCCGGTGAGGGCGCCGGGGATCAGCACGCCGGTGCGTTTTTCGGCGGCGTCGCCTTCGATCAGCATCTCGGCCGTCAGGCGCGCGGCGCACTGGGCCGGAAAGCGCTGCTCGGTGCCGGCCGGCAGGGTGTCGAGGGGCGCCAGCGGCAGCCAGTTGCCGCGGCTGAACAGGCGCACGCGGGCGCCGGTCTTGCGCGGCGGGGTCAGTGCGCCGGCGGCGGGCGGCGAGGCGTCGAGGCTCAGGCCGACCAGCGCGCGGGTTTCGTTCCAGTCGGCGCTGGCCCACAGCCAGGCGGCGTCGGTCTTGCCGGCCATCGGGCCGGAGTCGGCGACGAGCGCCGGAAATTCGACGGCCAGTTCGCCCGCGTCGGCGGCGGCGAACTGCAGGCGGGCGCCGGCCAGGCGGCGGCCGGCGGGCAGCTGCAGCCCGAGCGCGAGGCCGGCGTGGGCGTCGAAGTTGCGCTCGGCGGCGGGCTGGCCGTCGGGGGCGAGCAGGGTGACGGCGTCGGCCACGGCCGGGCCTCGTCGGCTGCGCGGTGGCTCAGCTGGCCACCAGGCGCGGGCCGGCGGCGGCGTCGGAGGCGGCGGTCGCCGCGTCGGCGGCGAGCAGTTCGTCGAGCACCTGGATGGCGCCGCTGATGCGCATCAGCGTGGCGCGCAGTTCGTCCTGCTTCTTCTGCAGGTCGTTCATCACGCCGACGCCGGCGTCGTATTCGGTGCGCAGTTCCTGCAGGCGGGCTTCGATCTGGCTTTTCATGGGGGCTCCCGGGCGGGGTGGCGGTGGGGTGGAAGGTGTCAGCGCAAAAAGACGAAAACCTCGATGCGGCCGGTGCCGCCGTCGAAGTCTTCGAGCGCCTTGCCGATGGTGGTGCCGGCGGAGTCGGGGCCGGCGCGCATCGCGTGGCCGGGCGGGGTGGCGGAGGTCAGCAGGTCGCCGCGGCGGATCGGTCCGTTTTCGCTGCTGACCTTGCAGGGCACGCGGCCGGCGAGGGCGACCGGGTATTCGCCGGGCCGCTCCTCGCGGCGGGCCGGGTCGGCGCCGAGCAGCAGGCCGGGCAGCGTGGACACCACCCCGAGCACCAGCGGGTCGCGGGGCTGGCGGCTGCGTTCCACGCCGCTGCCGTCGGCGGCCAGGCTGACCACGTCGCCCGGCTCGAGGGTTTCACGGGTGGCGAAGTTCTCGGCGAGGTCGCGGTTGCCGGTCTGCATGCCGTTGCGCGACCAGATCGTGCCCTCGGCCTCGACGTCCCAGGTGTGGATGCCGCCACCCCAGCCGCCGGTCTTGGGCACCGGCGAGAAGCCGTGGGTGCCCAGGTTGCCGGCGATGAAGACGTTGTCCCAGATCTTGACGACGCGGCCGAGTGCCCCGCCGGTGGAGCGGCCGAGGATCATCAGCGCGTTGTAGCTGCCGCCGTCGTTCTCGAGGGCGGCGTAGCCCGCGGTGTTGCCGAAGCCGGTGTGCGTGTGGGTGGTTTCGGTGAAGTAGAGGTCGGAGCCGCCGGCGTGGATGGCGCCGCGCACGTCGAGGCGGGCGTTCGGCGAGCCGGTGCCGATGCCGAGGCTGGCGTCGTTAATCGCGCACACCTTGCTGCCCAGCGTGACCACGTTGTGGGCGCCGCTGCCGTCCGCCTCCATGCGCAGGAAGCGGAACTCCTGGCCGGCGCCGTCGGCGCTCATGTGCAGGTTGACGCCGGCTTTGGTGGTGTCGAGGCGCTTCCAGGCGCCGTCGTAGTAGGCGTTCCAGCCCAGATTGGTCCACGGGGCGCCCTTGCTGCCGTAGTCGACGGCGGTCAGCTCGCCGAGCTGCAGGCGGCTGGTGGCGGCTTTGTCGCTGCCCACGGCGAGGCGTTCGGTGATCGCCAGGCTGCCCTTGACGGTGTCGCCGTTGCGGCTGACCAGGGTTTTCAGGCCGGCCAGGATGCCGTCGATTTCGGCCAGCAGCAGGCGGGCGTTTACCTTGAGTTCGCCGCGCACGTCGAGGGCCTGCAGCGTGACGCTGGCGGCGGGGTCGATGCGGCTGCCGTCGATGGCCTTTTCGCGGATGCCTTCGCGGGGGATCGGCGCACCGTTGCCGCCGGCGTGGTCGTGGGCGGCGAGGGCTTCGCGGGCCTGGACCTGGATCTCGTTCCAGTCGTCGGCGCGGATGATGTCACCGGCGCTGTGTTTGACGTAAGGCGCAGGACGGTCGGCCATGGTCGGGCTCCTCAGGCTTTGGCCGGCAGCGCGGCGCGCAGTTCGTCGATCATCGCCTGCTGTTCCTTGATGGCCTGCACCAGCAGCGCGATGACCGCGGTGGTGTCGATGCCTTTCCAGCCTTCCGGGCCTTCGCACACGGCTTGCGGCAGCACCGCCTCGACGTCCTGGGCGATCAGGCCGGCGGCCCGGCTGCCGGCGCAGGCGGGGGCGTTGGCACGCCAGTCGAAGCTGACGCCGCGCAGGCCGCGCAGCTTGCCGAGGGCGTCGGCGATCTCGCGGACGTTGTCCTTGAGGCGCTGGTCGGAGACCTGCAGGGCTTTGCCGGACCACAGCTCGCCGGCCGCGAAGCCGCCGAAGTAGCCGCTGTTCTGCACGTTGAAAAGGCGCAGCCAGCCGTCGTTGCCGTGGGCGTCGCCGATCGACGACATGCGCCATTTGTCGCCCAGGCGCAGCACGTCGGTCTTGAACACGCCGCCGTCGGTGTCGAAGTGCATGCGGATCTGGCCGGTGTTGGTGTCGCGGATGTAGAGGTTGTCATCGACCGCGATGTAGGCCTGCCCCTGCCAGCGGTAGAAGGAGCCGTCGCCGTTCATGTGGGCGCCGACTTCCTGGCTGAT
>SSSX01000297.1 GCA_015657735.1 Zoogloeaceae bacterium | reverse complement strand
GGCCCCGCGCGGATTGTGTCGATCAGCCGACGAAACGGGCGATGGCCCGGTTGACCTCGTTGGCGGCTTCCATCTGGACCATGTGCCCGCGGCCGGGCAGCACCTCGACCCGGCAGCGGCCCGACAGCGCATGGGCGTGGGCGACCGGGATGATGCGGTCGTCCTCGCCCCACACCAGCAGCACCGGCTTGCCGAACCCGGGCAGCGCGTCGGCCAGCACCACGGCCTGACGGCCGCCGGCGAAGAGCTTGCCGGCGAGAGTCGTCAGCGCCGCGCCGACGCCTTCGAGACGCTTGTACTTGAGCAGGTCGTCCACCAGCTGGCGAGTCACCAGGCCGCTGTCGGCAAAGAGGTCGGCCAGCACCGGCTTGAGCGCGTTGCGGCTGGCGGCCGCCACGAAGCCGTCGATATAGCCGCTGTTGATCTCGCCGCCGAGGCCCGCCGAACACAGCAGCGACAGCGAACGTACGCGCTCCGGATGACGCCGGGCCACCATCAGCGCCACCGCGCCGCCCATCGAATGGCCGACCAGGTGGGCCGAGCCGACGCCGAGCGCCGCCATGAAGCCGGCCACGGTATCGGCGAGGCTCTCCAGCGTGCCCTCGCCGACGTCCTTCGACGACTCGCCGTGGCCCGGCAGATCGAGCGCATAGACCTCGCGGTCGGCGGCCAGCGCCTCGTGGTTGAACAGCCAGTTGTTGAGGTCGCCGCCGAAGCCGTGGATCAGCAGCATCGGCTCGCCGCCCTCGCCGCGCTTGAGGTAGCGCAGGCGGTGGCCGCCGACTTCGATCTTCTGGGGCGTCGGCCCCTGCTCCTCGGCGTCGCCGCCGGCGGGCTTGAAGTTCGACTGGTAGTCGGCGACGAAGGCGTCGATGTCGGCATCCGACTCGTCGGCGCCGGCGATCACGCCGAGCAGGCCGCCGACCGGCAGCACGTCTTCCTCGGCCGTAAGGATGCGGCGCAGCACGCCGCTCTCGGCCGCCTCGACCGCGCCGGCGATCTTTTCGCTTTCGACCTCGACGATCTCCTGGCCCTTCTCGATGCTGTCACCGACCTGCCTGAGCCAGCCGTTGACCTTCCCCTCCTGCATCGAAAGGCCCCACTTGGGCATGGTGACGGGATGAATGGCGGACATCAGCGGTACTCCTTGAGGGCCTTGGCGGCCGCCACGATCTTGGCGGCGCTGGGGATGTAGAGCTCTTCCAGCGCATCGCTGAAAGGCACGGGGGCGTGGGGGCCGGTGACCTGACGGATCGGCGCCTTGAGGCTGGCGAAGGCTTTTTCGGCGACGAAGCCGGCGATGTCGGAGGCCATGCTGCAGCGCGGATGGGATTCATCGACGACGATCAGGCGGCCGGTCTTGTCGACGCTTTCGAGGATGGTGTCGGTGTCGAGCGGCGAGGTGGTGCGCGGATCGATGATTTCGCAGTGCACGCCCTGCTTCTGCAGCTCGGCGGCAGCCTCCTGCGCCTTCTGCACCATGCGGCCGATGGCCACGATGGTCACGTCGTGCCCCTCGCGCACCACCGCCGCCTCGCCGAAGGGGACGACGTAGCTCTCTTCCGGCACCTCGCCTTCCATCGTGTACAAGGCCTTGTGCTCGAGGAAGATCACCGGGTCGTTGTCGCGGATCGACTGGATCAGCAGGCCCTTGGCGTCGTAGGGGTTGGACGGCACCACCACCTTCAGGCCCGGGATGTGGGTGAAGATGTTGTACAGGCACTGCGAGTGCTG
>SSSX01000296.1 GCA_015657735.1 Zoogloeaceae bacterium | reverse complement strand
GATGTTCAAGGCGCCGATCAAGGTGCTGCACCCGCTGCTCACCGCCACGCAGGAAGGCAACTACAAGGGCACCGAAGGCTTCGGCGCGATTCCCTTCGACGGTATCGTGATGGCCCACTCCAACGAATCCGAATGGACGGCGTTCAAGAACAACCGCAACAACGAAGCCTTCCTCGACCGTATCTACACCGTCAAGGTGCCGTACTGCCTGCGGGTGTCCGACGAAGTGCGCATCTACGAGAAGCTGCTCGCCAACAGTTCGTTGTCGCAGGCGCCGTGCGCGCCGGACACCCTCAAGATGATGGCCCAGTTCGCGGTGCTGTCGCGGGTCAAGGAGCCGGAGAATTCCAGCCTCTTCTCCAAGATGCGGGTCTACGACGGCGAGAATCTGAAGGACACCGACCCGAAGGCCAAGAGCTACCAGGAATACCGCGACTACGCCGGCGTCGACGAAGGCATGAACGGGCTGTCCACCCGCTTCGCCTTCAAGGTGCTGTCCAAGGTCTTCAACTTCGACCACCGCGAGGTGGCGGCCAACCCGGTGCATCTGATGTACGTGCTCGAACAGCAGATCGCCCAGGAGCAATACCCGCCCGAGAACGAAGCCAAGTACCTGGCCTTCATCAAGGAGTTCCTCGCCCCGCGCTACGCCGAGTTCATCGGCAAGGAGATCCAGACCGCCTACCTCGAGAGCTACAGCGAGTACGGCCAGAACATCTTCGACCGCTATGTCACCTACGCCGACTTCTGGATCCAGGACCAGGAATACCGCGACCAGAACACCGGCGAGATCCTCGACCGCAACGCCCTCAACGACGAGCTCGAGAAGATCGAGAAGCCGGCCGGGATCAGCAACCCGAAGGACTTCCGCAACGAAGTGGTGAACTTCGTGCTGCGTGCCCGGGCCAAGAACAATGGCAAGAACCCGAGCTGGACCAGCTACGAAAAACTGCGCGCAGTGATCGAGAAGAAGATGTTCTCGAACACCGAGGATCTGCTGCCGGTCATCAGCTTCAACGCCAAGGCCAGCGGCGACGACCAGAAGAAGCACCAGAACTTCGTCAACCGCATGATCGAAAAGGGCTATACCGAGAAGCAGGTCCGCCTGCTGTGCGAGTGGTACCTGCGCGTCCGCAAATCGTCGTGACGATGCGTCTGCCGGCCTTCCGGGGCCGGCGGCACGCCAACAGTTCGAGAGGCCCGAATGGTCCGAATCATCGACCGCCGGTTCGACAGCAAGAACAAGAGCACTGTCAACCGGCAGCGATTCATGCGTCGCTTCAAGCACCAGATCCGCGAAGCCGTGGCCGACGCGATCGCCGGCCGCTCGATCAAGGATCTGGACAACGGCGAGAGCGTCTCCATCCCCGCCAGGGATCTGTCCGAGCCCCAGTTCCATCATGGCCGCGGCGGCATCTGGGAAACGATCTTCACCGGCAATGACCAGTTCTCGACCGGCGACCAGATCAACCGCCCGTCCGGTGGCGCCGGCGGCGGCACCGGCAAGGGCAAGGCCAGCAACGAGGGCGAGGGCGAGGACGACTTCGTCTTCAACCTGTCGCGGGAGGAATTCCTCGACGTGTTCTTCGACGATCTGGCGCTGCCCAATCTGGTCAAGACCCAGCTCGCCCGCGTCCACGAATACAAGAGCCAGCGCGCCGGTTTCACCAACGACGGCACGCCGGCCAACATCAACGTCGTGCGCTCGCTGCGCGGCGCGCTGGGCCGCCGGCTGGCGCTCGGCGCCCCCTTCCACGGCCGCCTGCGCGAACTCCAGCGCCAACTCGACGAACTGCTCGAAACCCGCCCCGACGACGACCCGGAGGTGATCCGCCTGAAGGACGAGATCGGCGTACTGCGCGCCAAGCTCGACGCAATTCCCTTCATCGACACCTTCGACCTGCGCTACAACAACCGGATCAAGGTTCCCAAGCCGACCACCCAGGCCGTGATGTTCTGCATCATGGACGTCTCCGGCTCGATGGACGAAGGCAAGAAATCCACCGCCAAGCGCTTTTTCATGCTGCTCTACCTGTTCCTCACCCGGACTTACGAGTACATCGAGGTGGTGTTCATCCGCCACCACACCGTCGCCAAGGAAGTAAACGAGGAAGACTTCTTCCACTCCCGCGAATCCGGTGGCACCGTGGTTTCCAGCGCCATCGAGCTGATGAAGGAAATCCTCCACCAGCGCTATGCCAACGGCGCCTGGAACGTCTATGGCGCCCAGGCCTCCGACGGCGACAACTGGGAAAACGATTCCCCCCACTGCCGCGAGCTGCTCGCCGAAACCATCCTGCCCTTCGTACAGTACTTCGCCTACATCGAGATCACCCCCGGCGAGCCCCAGAATCTGTGGCGCGAATACGAAAAACTGATCGGCTACCACGCCAACTTTGCGATGCAGCACATCGAAGGTCTGCCCGACATCTACCCGGTATTCCGCGAACTGTTCAAGAAGAAACTGGCATGAGTACAGCCCCCCGCGCCAAGCGCAAGAAGCCCCTCCCCGCCCCCGGAGAATGGAGCTTCGAGCTCATCGAGGCCTACCACGCCGAAATCGACCGGGTGGCCCGCGAGTACGGCCTCGACACCTACCCGATCCAGGTCGAACTCATCACCTCCGAGCAGATGATGGACGCCTACTCGTCGGTCGGCATGCCGGTCAACTACCATCACTGGTCTTTCGGCAAGAGCTTCCTGCAAACCGAAAAAGGCTACCGCCGCGGTCAAATGGGCCTCGCCTACGAGATCGTCATCAACTCCAACCCCTGCATCGCCTACCTCATGGAAGAAAACACCATGACGATGCAGGCCCTGGTGATCGCCCACGCCGCCTACGGCCACAACAGCTTCTTCAAGGGCAACTACCTGTTCCGCCAGTGGACCAACGCCGACGCGATCATCGACTACCTGCTCTTTGCACGAAACTACCTCACCGAATGCGAAGAGCGCTACGGCGAGGAAGAAGTCGAACTGCTGCTCGACTCCTGTCACGCCCTGATGAACGTCGGCGTCGACCGTTACAAGCGCCCCGCCAAGCTGTCCCTCGACAAAGAACTGACCCGCCAGCACGAGCGCGCCGAATACCTGCAAAGCCAGGTCAACGACCTGTGGCGCACCGTGCCGACCCAGCAGGCGCGCACGCCGGCCGTCGAGCAGCGGCGCTTCCCGTCCGAACCCCAGGAAAACCTGCTGTACTTCATCGAAAAGAACGCCCCGCTCCTCGAGCCCTGGCAGCGCGAAGTGGTGCGCATCGTCCGCAAGATCGGCCAGTATTTCTTCCCGCAGCGCCAGACCCAGGTCATGAACGAAGGCTGGGCCACCTTCTGGCACTACACGCTCATAAACACGCTTTATGACGAAGGCCTGCTGGCCGACAGCTTCATGATGGAATTCCTGCACTCGCACACCAACGTCGTCTACCAGCCGAGCTACAACGAACCCTGGTATCGCGGCCTCAACCCCTACGCCCTCGGCTTCGCCATGTGGCAGGACATCCGCCGCATCTGCGAGGCGCCCACCGACGAAGACCGCCACTGGTTCCCCGACATCGCCGGCAGCGACTGGCGCGAAACCTTCGACTTCGCCATGCGCAACTTCAAGGACGAGAGCTTCGTCGCCCAGTTCCTGTCGCCCAAGGTGATGCGCGACTTCCGCCTGTTCGCCATCCTCGACGACGACAAGGACGCCAAGCTCAAGGTTTCCGCGATCCACGACGAAGGCGGCTACCACCGCGTGCGCGAGATCCTTTCCGACAACTACAACCTCGGCAGCCGCGAACCGAACCTGCAGGTCTGGAACGTCGACCTGCGCGGCGACCGGTCCCTCACCCTGCGCCACCAGGCCTACCTGCGCCGCCCCCTGTCCGGCGACGCCGAGGAAGTCCTGAAGCACGTCGCCCGCCTGTGGGGCTTCGTCGTGCGGCTCGAAGTCGCCCGCGAGGACGGCACCGTCCAGTGCATCCACGAATGCCGCCAGGACCGCCGCAAGAACGACGCCCGCCACGACTGAGGGCCGCCACTCACCGAAAAGAACTGTTGGACGGACGCCGCAGGCCACCCCGCCGGCCCCGGGCGCCGATTAGAATGGCGCGATGTCTTCTTCCGATTTCCACCAGATCCTTGGGGTCGCGCCCGACGCCAGCATCGCCGACATCAAGCGCGCCTACAAGCGCCTGGCGATGCGCTGGCACCCCGACCGCAACCCCGACCCCCAGGCCCACGACCAGTTCCGCCGGGTGCGGGAAGCCTTCGAGCAGCTGAGCCGCGCCGCCGATGACGGCCCGGCCGCCGACGCACCGGCCGCCGAAGATCCACCCAAACCGCCGCCGAAGGCCCGCAGCAAACCCAAGGGCGACGACCGCCGCCAGGAAATCCTCGTCGACCTCGTCGAAGCCGCGCGTGGCGCCACCGTCACCGTCACCGTCGCCGGTCGCGTCGCGTGCGACGACTGCAACGGCAGCGGCCATCGCAGCTACGGCCGCACCAGCATGTGCGAACACTGTCACGGCAGCGGCCGCATCCGCCGCGACGGCAGCCTCAAACCCTGCCCCCACTGCCACGGCAAGGGCTTCACCACCGACACCCGCTGTCCGAGCTGTCACGGCCACGGCTGGCAGGCCGCCGACCGTCAGCTGGCGGTCAGCGTCCCGCCGGCCATGCTGCCCGGCGAAGAACTGCGCATCGCCGGCCAGGGCGGCCCCGCCCCGGAGCACGGCGAGCCCGGCGACCTCTACCTCACGCTGCGCGCCCGCCCGCACGAACTGTTTCGCCTCGACCGCCACGACATCCACGTCAACGTGCCGGTCAGCATCTTCCGCCTGCTCGCCGGCGGCACCGTCGAAGTACCGAGCCTCGACGGCGTGCGCGAAGTCCTGCTGCCCGAAGCCGCGCCGGGCACGCCGATCCGGGTTGCCGGCGCCGGCTTCCCGGGCCGCGGCCGCCGCAAGGCCGGCGACCTGCTGGTCACGCTCGAAACCCGGCCGCTCAGCTTCATCAGCAAGGAACAGAAAGCCATGCTCGAAATGTCCGAGCAACTGCTCCAGGCCCAGCTCGAAGCCCAGAGTCCGGCCCTCGCCCGCTGGTACGACATGCTCGACACCTACCGCTGAACCCACGTCCGCCCACACCGCCGCCTTACCGATGCCCCGCAAGACTCCCGAACTCCTCGCCCCGGCCGGCTCGCTGGCCATGCTCGACACCGCCTTCGCCTTCGGCGCCAGCGCCATCTACGCCGGTCAGCCGCGTTACTCGCTGCGCGTGCGCAACAACGATTTCGGCGATCTGCCGGTCCTCGCCGACGGCATCCACCGCGCCCACGCGCTGGGTCGCAAGTTCTACGTGGTCGCCAACATCTATCCCCACGGCGCCAAGATCAAGACCTTCCTGAAGGACATCGCCCCCGTCATCGCCCTCGCGCCCGACGCCCTGATCATGTCCGACCCCGGCCTGATCCTGATGGTCCGCGAGCACTTCCCCGCCATGCCGATCCACCTGTCGGTGCAGGCCAACACCGTCAATGCCGCCGCCGTGCGTTTCTGGAAGATGGCCGGCATCGAACGGGTGATCCTGTCGCGCGAACTCTCCCTCGACGAAATCGCCAGCATCCGCCAGGACTGCCCCGACACCGAACTCGAAGTCTTCATCCACGGCGCGCTGTGCATCGCCTACTCCGGCCGCTGCCTGCTGTCCGGCTACTTCAACCACCGCGACCCCAACCAGGGCAGCTGCACCAACTCCTGCCGCTGGGACTTCAAGACCCACGAAGCCAAAACCGGCGCCAGCGGCGACGTCTACCTCCTCGAAGAACCGCACAAGCGCGCCGGCGAATACATGCCCATCGAAGAGGACGAGCACGGCACCTACATCCTCAACTCGAAAGACCTGCGCGCCATCGAGCACGTCCAGCGACTCACCGAAATCGGCATCGACTCCTTCAAGATCGAAGGCCG
>SSSX01000295.1 GCA_015657735.1 Zoogloeaceae bacterium | reverse complement strand
CTGTCGCGCAAGTTCGGTGGCGAGGCCAAGGCCTACGACCAGATCGACGCGGCGCCGGAAGAAAAGGCTCGCGGCATCACCATCAACACCGCGCACGTCGAGTACGAAACCGAAGGCCGTCACTACGCCCACGTGGACTGCCCGGGTCACGCCGACTACGTCAAGAACATGATCACCGGTGCCGCCCAGATGGACGGCGCGATCCTGGTGTGCTCCGCTGCTGACGGCCCGATGCCGCAGACCCGCGAGCACATCCTGCTGGCCCGTCAGGTCGGCGTGCCGTACATCATCGTCTACCTGAACAAGTGCGACATGGTTGACGACGAAGAGCTGCTCGAGCTGGTCGAAATGGAAGTGCGCGAGCTCCTCTCCAAGTACGACTTCCCGGGCGACGACGTGCCCATCGTCAAGGGTTCCGCGCTGAAGGCCCTCGAAGGCGACCAGTCCGACATCGGCGAGCCGTCGATCTTCCGTCTGGCCGACGCCCTCGACAGCTACATCCCGACCCCTGAGCGTGCCATCGACCAGCCCTTCCTGCTGCCGATCGAAGACGTCTTCTCGATCTCCGGCCGTGGCACCGTGGTGACCGGTCGCGTCGAGCGCGGCATCGTCAAGGTTGGTGAAGAAATCGAGATCGTCGGCATCAAGCCGACCGTCAAGACCACCTGCACCGGCGTCGAAATGTTCCGCAAGCTGCTCGATCAGGGTCAGGCTGGCGACAACGTCGGCGTGCTGCTGCGCGGCACCAAGCGTGAAGACGTCGAGCGCGGCCAGGTGCTGTGCAAGCCGGGCTCCATCAAGCCGCACACCCACTTTACCGGTGAAGTGTACGTGCTGTCGAAGGAAGAAGGCGGCCGTCACACCCCGTTCTTCAACAACTACCGTCCGCAGTTCTACTTCCGTACCACGGACGTGACCGGTTCCATCAGCCTGCCGGAAGGCACCGAGATGGTCATGCCGGGCGACAACATCTCCATGACCGTCAAGCTGATCGCTCCGATCGCCATGGAAGAAGGTCTGCGTTTCGCCATCCGCGAAGGCGGCCGCACCGTCGGCGCCGGCGTGGTTGCCAAGGTTATCGAGTAAACACCACAGGGTGCGGCGCATGGGGCGTCGCGCCGTCAGCTCTTTGGGAAACAACATGCAAAACCAGAAAATCCGTATCCGCCTCAAGGCTTTCGACTACAAGCTGATCGACCAGTCGGCCCTCGAAATCGTGGATACCGCGAAGCGTACCGGCGCAGTCGTCCGTGGCCCCGTGCCGCTGCCGACCCGCATCGAGCGTTTCGACCTGCTTCGTTCCCCTCACGTCAACAAGACTTCCCGCGATCAGTTCGAGATCCGCACCCATCTGCGTCTGATGGATATCGTGGATCCGACCGACAAGACTGTCGATGCGCTGATGAAGCTCGACCTTCCCGCGGGCGTGGACGTCGAAATCAAGCTGCAGTAACGCGAAAACTATTGCGCCTTGAGTGCAAGGGCCGATATAATCCGGCCCTTGCGCTTTTTGGCGCATTTGTAATGACAATCGGTCCTGGTCAATCGCAACCAGGGTAAGGAGAATAAAATGAGTCTAGGCCTTGTCGGGCGCAAGGTGGGCATGACTCGCATTTTTGCCGAGGATGGTCAGTCCATTCCGGTGACTGTGCTGGATGTGTCCAATAACCGTGTGACCCAGATCAAAACGGCTGAATCGGATGGCTATTCCGCTGTCCAGGTGACCTTCGGTGTTCGGCGCGCCAGCCGCGTCAACAAGGCAGCTGCCGGGCATCTTGCCAAGGCGGGTGTCGAGGCGGGTCATGTTCTCAAGGAGTTCCGTGTTGATGCCGATCGCCTGTCTTCGCTGAAGGCGGGGGATGTCGTTGGCGTCGATATCTTTGCTGTCGGCCAGAAGGTTGATGTGAGTGGTGTGTCCCTTGGTAAGGGCTATGCTGGCACGATCAAGCGTCACAACTTTGCTTCCGGACGTGCAACCCACGGTAACTCCCGTAGCCACAACGTGCCCGGCTCGATCGGTATGGCGCAAGATCCCGGTCGTGTTTTTCCGGGTAAGCGCATGACCGGTCATCTCGGTGCGGCGAAGTGCACTGTGCAGAACCTTGAAGTGGTTCGCGTGGATGTGGAGCGCGGTCTGTTGCTGATCAAGGGCGGTGTGCCCGGTCATGACGGTGGCGACGTGGTTGTTCGCCCCGCTGTCAAGGCTGGCAGCTGAAGGAGGCATGATGGAACTGAAGCTGTTGAATGAACAGGGTCAGGCCGCGGCCACCCTCGAGGCGTCCGATGCGCTGTTTGGCCGTGAATACAACGAAGCCCTGGTTCACCAGGTTGTCGTTGCGTACAAGGCCAATGCCCGCTCCGGCAATCGTGCCCAGAAAGGTCGTGACGACGTTGCACACACGACCCACAAGCCCTGGCGTCAGAAAGGTACGGGTCGTGCCCGTTCCGGTATGGGTTCCAGCCCGATCTGGCGTGGAGGCGGTCGTGCCTTCCCGAATTCGCCCGACGAAAACTTCTCCCACAAGGTCAATCGGAAGATGTACCGCGCGGGTGTTGCGGCGATTCTGTCGCAGCTGGTCCGTGATGGTCGTCTGTCGGTCGTGGAAGGTTTTGCCGTCGAGGCGCCGAAGACCAAGCTGCTCGCGCAGAAGCTCAAGGGCATGGGGCTTGAGTCGGTGCTGGTGATTACCGATTCGCTCGATGAGAACCTTTATCTGTCGTCCCGTAACCTCCCGAACGTGCTTGTTCTCGAGGTGAGCGAGACCGATCCGGTGTCCCTGGTGCGCTTCCCGAATGTGCTGGTCACGAAGGGTGCTGTCGCCAAGATGGAGGAGATGTGGCAATGAGCGCATTCAAGGAAGAGCGTCTGATGCAGGTGCTGCTCGCTCCCCAGATATCTGAAAAGGCGACGTACATCGCCGACAAGAATGAGCAGGTGGTTTTCCGTGTCGCGAGTGACGCGACCAAGCCCGAGGTCAAGGCTGCTGTCGAGCTTCTCTTCAAGGTTGAAGTGAAGGCGGTGCAGGTTTCGAACGTCAAGGGCAAGGAAAAGCGTTTCGGCAAAATGATGGGGCGTCGCAAGGGCTGGAAGAAGGCTTACGTGTGTCTCAAGCCGGGCCAGGAAATCAACTTTGCGGCCGGGGAGTAACAAAGATGGCACTCGTTAAAGTCAAACCGACTTCTGCCGGCCGTCGTGCGGTGGTCAAGGTTGTCAATGCCAGTCTGCACAAGGGCGCGCCTCTTGCCTCTCTGGTCGAGAAGCAGTCGAAGACCGCTGGTCGCAACAACAACGGTCACATCACGACCCGTCACAAGGGTGGTGGTCACAAGCAGCACTATCGCGTGGTCGATTTCCGCCGTAACAAGGACGGTATCGTGGCGACGGTCGAGCGTCTCGAGTATGACCCGAACCGTTCGGCGAACATCGCGCTGCTGTGCTACGCCGATGGTGAGCGTCGTTACATCGTCGCGCCGAAGGGCCTCGTCGTTGGTCAGACCGTCGTCAGCGGTTCCGAAGCGCCGATCAAGGCCGGTAATGCGCTGCCGATCCGGAATATTCCGGTCGGTACCACGCTGCACTGCGTCGAGATGATCCCTGGTAAAGGTGCGCAGCTCGCTCGCGCTGCCGGTACGTCGGTCCAGCTGCTGGCCCGCGAAGGGATTTACGCCCAGGTTCGCCTGCGCTCTGGTGAAATTCGCCGGGTGCATATCGAGTGCCGCGCGACCATCGGTGAAGTCGGTAACGAAGAGCACAGCCTGCGCAAGATCGGCAAGGCCGGTGCCAATCGTTGGCGTGGCATCCGTCCGACCGTTCGCGGTACCGCGATGAACCCGGTTGATCACCCGCACGGTGGTGGCGAAGGCCGTACTGGCGAAGGCCGCGTGCCGGTTAGCCCGTGGGGTCAGCCGACCAAGGGTTATCGTACCCGCAGCGTCAAGCGTACCGACTCGATGATTGTTCAGCGTCGGCACAAGCGATAAGAGGTAAGACATGGCACGTTCTATTAAGAAGGGCCCCTTTATCGACGCTCACCTTCTCAAGAAGGTTGACGCCGCCCGGGCCTCGAATGACAAGCGCCCGATCAAGACTTGGTCGCGTCGCTCCACGGTGCTGCCGGATTTCGTGGGTCTGACCATCGCCGTTCATAACGGCCGTCAGCACATTCCGGTGTACGTTTCGGAAAACATGGTTGGTCACAAGCTCGGCGAATTTGCGCTGACCCGTACGTTCAAGGGTCACGCTGCCAGCAAGAAGGCCAAGCGCTAAGGAGAAATGACGATGGAAACCAAAGCCATTCTCCGCGGCGTGCGGCTGTCGGAACAAAAAGGTCGTCTGGTCGCGGATCTGGTCCGTGGCAAGTCGGTCGAACAGGCTCTCAACATCCTGACTTTCAGCCCGAAGAAGGGCGCGAAGATCATCAAGAAGGTGGTTGAGTCCGCGATTGCGAACGCTGAGCACAACGACGGTGCCGATATTGACGCGCTGCGCGTCAAAACGATCTACGTCGAGCAGGGCACGACCCTGAAGCGGTTCACCGCGCGCGCGAAGGGTCGGGGCAATCGCATCAGCAAGCCGACCTGCCACATTTACGTGACGGTCGGAGAGTAAGGAGAACCCATGGGACAGAAAATCCATCCGACCGGCTTCCGCCTGGCGGTTACGCGTAACTGGGGCTCCCGCTGGTTCGCTGCCGGTAGCGATTTCTCGACGATGCTCAACGAGGACCTGAAGGTTCGCGCGCATCTGAAGAAGAAGCTCGCTCACGCCTCGGTGAGTCGCGTCGTTATCGAGCGTCCGGCCAAGAACGCCCGCATCACCGTTTTCAGCGCCCGTCCGGGCGTCGTCATCGGCAAGAAGGGCGAGGACATCGAGAAGCTGAAGTCCGATCTGCAAGGCATCATGGGTGTTCCGGTTCACGTGAACATCGAAGAAGTCCGCAAGCCGGAAATCGATGCGCAGTTGATCGCCGATTCGATCTCCCAGCAGCTCGTCAAGCGGATCATGTTCCGTCGTGCGATGAAGCGCGCGATGCAGAACGCGATGCGTCTTGGCGCTCAGGGCATCAAGATCATGAGCTCCGGTCGTCTGAACGGCGCCGAGATCGCTCGTACCGAGTGGTATCGCGAAGGCCGTGTGCCCCTGCACACGCTGCGCGCCGATATCGATTACGGCGTTTCCGAAGCCCACACTACCTACGGTGTCATCGGCATCAAGGTGTGGGTTTACAAGGGTGAGGCTCTCGCCCGTAACGAGCAGCCTGCTGCGACGGAGAATGAAGGCGATGCACGCCGCGGCCGTCGTCGTAATGAGGGTGCCGACAGCAAGCCGGGTGCCAAGCGGCCCGCGCGCCGCACTGGCGGCGATCAGGCTGATGGCGCAAAACGGACCAAGAAAGAAGCAGGAGTGAATGATGCTGCAGCCGTCGAGAAGGAAGTATCGTAAGGAGCAGAAGGGCCGCAACAAGGGTCTCGCCACCCGCGGCGCCAAGGTAAGCTTTGGCGAGTACGGTCTGAAGGCGGTTGGGCGTGGTCGTCTTACTGCGCGTCAGATCGAGTCTGCTCGTCGTGCGATGACCCGTCACATCAAGCGGGGTGGTCGCATTTGGATTCGCGTTTTCCCCGACAAGCCGATCTCGCAGAAGCCGGCGGAAGTGCGGATGGGTAACGGTAAGGGTAGCCCGGAATATTGGGTTGCCGAGATCCAGCCCGGCAAGGTTCTCTATGAGATGGACGGTGTCGATGAGGCGCTGGCTCGCGAGGCGTTCCGCCTGGCGGCTGCGAAGCTTCCGATTGAAACCGTCTTCGTTGTCCGGATGGTGGGGTAAAACATGAAAGCTTCGGAATTGCGCGCGAAAGACGCCAGCCAGCTGAACGCCGAACTGCTTGAACTGCTGAAAGCTCAGTTCAGTCTGCGCATGCAGATCGCGACTCAGCAGCTGAGCAACACTTCGCAGCTCGGCAAGGTTCGCAAGGATATTGCGCGAGTCAGGACCATTCTTCGCGAGAAGGCGGGTGCGAAATGAACGATCAAGTCAAGAAAAACAAGCGCGTTGAAGTTGGTCGCGTGGTAAGCGACAAGATGACCAACACGGTGACTGTGCTTGTGGAGCGTCGCGTCAAGCATCCGCTTTACGGTAAGGTCATTACGCGCACTGCTAAGTACCATGCCCACGTGGAAGCGGGTGTTGCCAAAGAGGGTGATCTCGTCGAGATCGAAGAGTGTCGCCCGATTTCCAAGACAAAAACTTGGCGTGTGACAAAGGTTCTCGAGCAGGTTGTGGCAGTTTAAGTTGTATCAGAAGTAGAAACGGCTTGCCAAGTAATTGGCAAGCCGTTATTATTGCCGTCTTTGCTCTTGCACGGTTCCTGTGCAAGTCCAATCAACCCGAACGGGATCCAAGACTGGCCGCGCCTAGCGTGTCAAGTTGGAGAGTTTAAATGATCCAAATGCAAACGATGCTGGACGTCGCCGATAATACCGGCGCGCGTTATGTGATGTGCATCAAGGTGCTTGGCGGCTCGAAGCGTCGCTACGCCGGTGTGGGTGACATCATCAAGGTGAGTATCAAGGATGCGGCTCCGCGGGGTCGTGTCAAAAAGGGTGACGTGTATAGCGCTGTGGTGGTTCGTACCGCCAAGGGCGTGCGTCGTCCGGATGGCTCGCTGATCAAGTTTGACCGCAACGCTGCGGTGTTGCTTAACAACAAGGGTGAGCCGATTGGTACCCGTATCTTCGGGCCGGTGACGCGCGAGTTGCGTACGGAGAAGTTCATGAAGATCGTCTCCCTGGCGCCCGAAGTTCTCTAAGGAGTTGTTGTGAATAAGATTCGCAAAGGTGACGAAGTCGCCGTCCTTACGGGCAAAGATAAGGGTAAGCGGGGTACGGTTCTGCGCGTTGACGGCAACGTCGTTGTCGTCGAAGGCATCAATCGTGTCAAGAAGCATGTTCGTCCGAATCCGATGAAGGGCCAGGTTGGCGGAATCGTCGACAAGGAGATGCCGATTCAGATCTCCAATGTGGCGCTGTTCAATGCGGCGGCGCAAAAGGCGGATCGCGTCGGATTCAAGGTGCTTGAGGATGGGCGCAAGGTTCGCGTCTTCAAGTCCAGTGGCGAAGTGGTGGATGCGTAAGGAATAGTTATGGCCCGCCTGCAAGAATTCTACAAAGAGACCGTTGCGCCTGAGCTTCTGCAGAAGTTCGGTTACAAGTCGGTCATGGAAGTGCCGCGCATCACCAAGATCACCCTCAATATGGGTGTTGGTGAGGCGGTGGGTGACAAGAAGGTTCTCGATTACGCTGTTGGTGATTTGCAGAAGATCGCCGGCCAGAAGCCGGTGACCACCAAGGCAAAGAAATCGATCGCCGGGTTCAAGATTCGCGACGGTTATCCCATTGGTTGCATGGTGACCCTGCGTGGTCCGCGCATGTACGAATTCCTCGACCGTCTGGTGACGATCGCCATGCCGCGTATCCGCGACTTCCGCGGTATTGCCGGCAAGGGTTTCGACGGGCGTGGCAATTACAACCTGGGTGTCAAAGAGCAGATTATTTTCCCCGAGATCGAGTACGACAAGATCGATGCTCTGCGCGGGATGAATATCAGCATTACCACGACCGCGAAGTCGGATGACGAGGCGCGCGCTCTGCTCGCCGCGTTCAAGTTCCCTTTCAAGAACTGAGGGTGTTATGGCGAAACTGTCCTTGATCAATCGCGAAGCGAAGCGCGCGAAGATGGTTGCGAAGTTCGCGGCCAAGCGTGCGGATCTCTTCGAGCAGATCAACAACGCCAAGCTGTCGGATGAGGAGCGCATGGCTGCGCGCCTGAAGCTGCAGCAACTGCCGCGCAACTCGAGCCCCAGCCGTCAGCGCAATCGCTGCGAGCAGACCGGTCGTCCGCGTGGTGTTTTCGGTAAATTCGGTTTGTGTCGTAACAAGCTGCGTGAAGTTGCTTTCCGCGGTGAGGTTCCTGGCATGACCAAGGCAAGCTGGTAAGGGGTCGAAGATGAGCATGTCTGATCCGATCGCCGATATGCTGACGCGTATTCGTAACGCGCAGCAGGCGCAAAAGAGCTCTGTCGCGATGCCCTCTTCCAAGCTGAAGGTTGCGATTGCGAAGGTTCTCAAGAGCGAAGGCTATATTGACGATTTCGCCGTGAGTCAGAGCGAGGGCAAGGCCGAGCTGGGTCTGTCGCTGAAGTATTACGCGGGCCGTCCGGTAATCGAGCGCATCGAGCGCGTCAGCCGTCCCGGTCTTCGCGTGTACAAGGGTAGTGACGATCTGCCCCGTGTGATGAACGGCCTGGGTGTGGCGATTGTGTCCACTCCCAAGGGTGTGATGACCGACCGCGCTGCGCGCGCTGCCCGTGCTGGCGGCGAAGTGCTGTGCATCGTGGCTTAAGGGGGAGTCGAAATGTCCCGTGTAGCCAAGAATCCAGTCGCGCTGCCGGCTGGTGTCGATGTCAATATCGATGCAGCTCAGATCGTTGTCAAAGGGCCGCTGGGTAGCCTGACGCAATCGCTTCACCCGTCGGTGAAGGTCGAGCGCGGCGAGGCCGGCGTGCAGTGTTCGGCGATCGAAGGCGCGGCCAACGGCAATGCCATGTCCGGCACCATGCGTGCGCTGGTCAACAATATGGTCATTGGTGTGTCGAAGGGCTTCGAGCGCAAGCTGACCCTGGTTGGCGTGGGTTATCGTGCCCAGGCTCAGGGCGACAAGCTGAATCTGTCGCTCGGTTTTTCGCACCCGGTTGTTCACCAGATGCCGAGCGGTATCAAGGTTGAAACCCCGAGCCAGACCGAGATCATCATCAAGGGTGTCGACAAGCAGGCTGTCGGCAAAGTGGCTGCTGAAGTTCGCGCTTATCGTTCCCCGGAGCCTTACAAGGGCAAGGGTGTTCGCTACTCGGACGAAGTGGTTACCTTGAAAGAAACCAAGAAGAAGTAAGGGCGGATCATGATCAACAAGAAGGAAACGCGTTTGCGCCGGTCACGGAAAACCCGTGCCAAGATTGCGGAAATGAAGGCAGTCCGTCTGTCCGTGTTCCGTTCCAACTGCCACATTTACGCCCAAGTCATTGCTGGCTGCGGCTCGAAGGTTCTGGCTGCGGCGTCGACCGTCGAGGCGGAAGTGCGCGCCCAGGTTCCGAACGGCGGGAACAAGGCCGCGGCGGAGCTGGTCGGCAAGCTGATTGCCGAGCGCGCCAAGGCTGCCGGTATCGAGGCTGTGGCTTTCGATCGGTCCGGTTTTCAGTATCACGGCCGCGTGAAGGCGCTTGCCGATGCCGCCCGCGAAGGCGGATTGAAGTTCTAAGCGAGGTTTAGCATGGCTAAGCAGCAAGGTAACAAGAAAGTGCAGGCCTCCGACGAGCGCGATGACGGCCTGCGCGAAAAGATGGTTTCCATCAACCGTGTCACCAAGGTTGTGAAGGGTGGCCGGATTCTCGGTTTCGCCGCGCTGACCGTGGTTGGCGACGGTGATGGCGGCATCGGGATGGGCAAGGGTAAGTCGCGTGAAGTGCCGGTTGCGGTTCAGAAGGCGATGGAAGAAGCCCGTCGCAAGATGAACAAGGTGGCGCTGAAGAACGGCACCCTGCATCACTCGGTTGTCGGCAAACACGGCGCTTCGTCGGTGCTGATGCAGCCGGCTCCGACCGGTACCGGGATTATTGCCGGCGGTGCGATGCGCGCAGTGTTCGAGGTGATGGGCGTTACGGACATCATCGCGAAGTCGATCGGCTCGACCAATCCTTACAACGTCGTTCGTGCGACGCTGAACGGACTCATGGCCACCAACGCGCCGTCTGTCATCGCTGCGAAGCGTGGCAAGACTGTCGAAGAGATCCAGGGGTAAGTCATGTCCGAGAAGAAACTCAAGGTTACGCTCGTAAAAAGCGTCATCGGTACTAAGCAGTCCCATCGTGCAACCGTTCGCGGTCTTGGCCTTCGTCGCCTCCACCACACTGTGGAGCTGCAGGACACTCCTGCGGTGCGTGGCATGATCACCAAGGTTGCTTACCTCGTTAAGTGTGAGGCTTAAATGCGCCTGAATACGATTAAACCTGCAGCGGGCGCCAAGCACGCTGCGAAGCGCGTCGGGCGCGGTATTGGCAGCGGTCTCGGCAAGACTGCCGGCCGCGGCCACAAGGGTCAGAAATCCCGTACCGGCGGTTTCCACAAGGTCGGTTTTGAAGGCGGTCAGATGCCGATGCAGCGTCGCCTGCCGAAGCGCGGCTTCGTGTCGCTGACCCGGGCCCGCATCGCCGAAGTCCGTCTGTCGGAATTGCAGGCGCTGCCTGTCGACGATATCGATCTGCTGGTTCTGCAGCAGGCCGGCATCGTTGCCGCCGATGCGCTGGCGGCGAAGGTTGTGTTGTCCGGCGAAATTGGCCGTAAGGTCAACCTGCGCGGTGTCGGTGTCACGAAGGGTGCCAAGGCGGCTATCGAGGCTGCTGGCGGTTCTGTTCAGTCGGCAGAGTAAGGCTTAGCGTGGCTAATCAACCGTCCGCGCTGGCGGCACCGGGAAAATTCGGAGATCTCAAGCGACGCTTGGTGTTTCTGCTTGGCGCACTGATCGTTTACCGGATCGGTGCGCATATTCCGGTGCCGGGTATTGATCCGGTGGCGCTGGCAGATCTGTTCAAGAGTCAGAAGGGTGGCATCCTCGGGGTGTTCAACCTGTTCTCTGGCGGAGCCTTGTCGCGTTTCACGATTTTCGCGCTGGGGATCATGCCGTACATTTCGGCGTCGATCATCATGCAGTTGCTCACGGTTGCGTCGCCGCAACTCGAGGCAATCAAGAAGGAAGGTGAGGCCGGGCGTCGCAAGATCACGCAGTACACGCGGTACGGCACGCTGGCGCTGGCGCTCTTTCAGGGGCTCGGCATTGCGGTGGCTCTCGAGTCGCAGCAGGGTCTGGTGCTTGATCCCGGTTTCATGTTCCGGTTTGTGACCGTGTCTACGTTGGTCACCGGGACGATGTTCCTGATGTGGCTTGGCGAGCAGATCACGGAACGCGGGCTTGGCAACGGCATCTCGATCATCATTTTTGCCGGGATTGCGGCGGGCTTGCCGAATTCGCTTGGCGGGCTGTTCGAGCTGGTTCGGACCGGTGCGATGCATCCTTTCACCGCACTTGTGATTTGCGTGCTGGTGGTGGCGGTTACAGCGGTGGTGGTGTTTGTCGAGCGTGGTCAGCGCAAGATTCTTGTCAATTACGCCAAGCGTCAGGTTGGCAACAAGATTTACGGTGGTCAAAGCTCGCACTTGCCGCTCAAGCTGAATATGGCCGGCGTGATTCCGCCGATCTTCGCGTCGAGCATCATCCTGTTTCCGGCGACCTTGGCGCAGTGGTTTGGTTCGTCCGAGAGCATGACCTGGCTGAAGGATCTGGGGTCGACGCTGGCTCCCGGTCAGCCGATTTACGTGATTCTGTACGCGACGGCAATTGTCTTTTTCTGCTTCTTCTATACGGCGCTGGTTTTCAATTCGAAGGAAACGGCTGACAACCTGAAGAAGAGCGGGGCCTTCGTTCCGGGAATCCGGCCTGGTGAGCAGACCGCCCGCTATATCGACAAGATTCTGATGCGACTGACGCTGGCTGGCGCGGTGTATATCACGCTGGTCTGTCTGCTGCCTGAGTTCCTGATTTTGAAGTGGAATGTGCCGTTCTATTTTGGTGGGACGTCGCTGTTGATTATCGTTGTGGTGACGATGGACTTCATGTCGCAGGTTCAGGCCTACATCATGTCCCACCAGTACGAGAGTCTGCTGAAGAAGGCGAACTTCAAGGGCGCGCGGTCTTCGCTCAAGTAAGCTTATGTCGAAGGAAGATTACATTGAGATGCAGGGCGAGGTTCTCGAGAACCTTCCCAATGCCACCTTCAGGGTAAAACTTGAGAATGGTCATGTGGTCCTCGGCCACATATCCGGGAAGATGCGCATGCATTACATCCGCATTCTTCCTGGCGACAAGGTTACGGTTCAGTTGACGCCGTACGATTTGAGCAGGGCCCGGATCGTATTCCGAGCGAAATAACAGAAAAGTTGTCAGGAGCTAGAAATGAGAGTTCAAGCATCGGTCAAGCGGCTTTGCAGAAATTGCAAGATTGTCCGTCGCAAAGGTGTCGTTCGCGTGATCTGTACGGATCCGCGGCACAAGCAGCGTCAGGGTTGATGCGGTCACCCGCATTCTTTATAATTTAATGTTTAGCATTTTGGGGTGAACGCATGGCCCGCATTGCAGGGGTAAACATTCCCAACCATAAGCACACCGAGATCGCGCTGACCGCGATTTTCGGTATCGGACGTACTCGTGCACAGCTGATCTGTGACGCGGCCAATGTGGGCCGGTCCGTGAAGATCAAGGATCTCACCGAGTCCGACATGGAACGTCTGCGCGACGAAGTCGCCAAGTTCACTGTCGAAGGTGATCTCCGTCGCGAAGTGACGATGAGTATCAAGCGCCTCATGGACCTGGGGTGTTATCGCGGGGTGCGCCATCGTCGTGGTTTGCCCCTTCGTGGCCAGCGCACGCGCACGAATGCCCGGACCCGCAAGGGGCCGCGCAAGGCGATCGCCGGCAAGAAGTAATCAGGGATAAGACATGGCAAAGACTGCTGCGAAGGTTCGCAAGAAGATCAAAAAGAACGTGGCCGAGGGCATTGCCCACGTTCACGCTTCTTTCAACAACACGATCATCACGATCACCGATCGCCAGGGCAACGCGCTGTCGTGGGCGACTTCTGGTGGCGCCGGCTTCAAGGGCTCCCGCAAGAGCACTCCGTTCGCCGCCCAGGTCGCCGCTGAAGCGGCTGGTAAGGTCGCCGTCGAGTGTGGCATCAAGAACCTGGAAGTTCGCGTCAAGGGGCCTGGTCCCGGTCGCGAGTCCAGCGTTCGTGCGCTGAATGCGCTGGGTATCAAGATCACCACGATCACCGATATCACGCCGATCCCGCACAACGGCTGCCGTCCGCCGAAGAAGCGTCGTATCTGACAAGGAGTTGAACAGTGGCTCGTAATCTTGACCCCAAGTGCCGTCAGTGCCGACGCGAGGGTGAAAAGCTCTTCCTCAAGGGCGAAAAGTGTTTTACCGACAAGTGCGCGATCGAGCGTCGCTCGTATGCACCGGGGCAGCATGGCCAGAAGTCTGGTCAGCGTTTGTCCGGCTACGGCGTCCAGCTGCGCGAAAAGCAGAAGATCCGCCGTCTGTACGGCGTTCTCGAGCGCCAGTTCCGCAAGACCTATGCCGAGGCTGACCGCCGTAAGGGCCAGACCGGCGAGAACCTGCTGCAACTGCTCGAAGGCCGGCTTGACGCTGTTGCCTATCGCATGGGTTTCGGTGCGTCTCGCGCTGAAGCGCGTCAGGTCGTCCGTCATAACGGCGTTCTCGTCAATGGCAAGCGCGTCAACATCCCTTCGTTTGTCGTTCGTCCGGGCGATGAGATCCAGCTGACCGACGGCGCGCGCAATCAGCTTCGCGTCAAGGCTGCGCTCGAAGCTGCCGAGTCCCGCGGTTTCCCGGAGTGGCTGGCGGTCGACGTGAAAGCCGGCAAGGGCACGCTGAAGGCTTATCCGCAGCGTTCCGAGCTGCCCGCGACCCTCAACGAAGGTCTGGTTGTCGAACTGTATTCGCGTTAATGGTGGTCGCGCCGACGGCGCGACTCTATAGAAGGATTGTCGATGCAAAGTAATGCTCTGCTGAAACCGCGCATCATCGAGGTGCAGAACGTTTCGCCGGTGCACGCGCGCGTGACGATGGAGCCGTTTGAGCGCGGCTTCGGTCACACGCTGGGTAATGCGCTTCGGCGGATTCTGCTTTCCTCGCTGCCGGGCTACGCGCCGACCGAGGTGTCGATCGAGGGCGTACTGCATGAGTACTCCACGCTGGACGGTGTGCGGGAAGACGTTGTTGACCTGCTTCTGAACCTGAAAGGCGTTGTTCTCAAGTTGCATGGCCGCCATGAGGCGACGCTTTCGCTGGTCAAGGCCGGTGAGGGTGTCGTGACTGCCGCGGACATCGAATTGTCTCATGACGTCGAGGTGATCAATCCTGATCACGTTCTCGCGCATCTGGCGCCCGGTGGCAAGCTCGATCTGCAAATCAAGGTTGAGCAGGGGCGTGGGTATGTTCCGGGCAATCAGCGTCCGGCAGCTGGTGAATCGAAGACCATCGGTCGTATCGTGCTGGATGCTTCGTTCAGCCCGGTGCGTCGCGTCAGCTACTCGGTCGAGAGCGCGCGGGTTGAACAGCGTACCGATCTGGACCGCCTGGTGCTCGATATCGAGACCAACGGTGCGGTCGATCCCGAAGAGGCCGTGCGATTCGCCGCACGTGTTCTGATGGATCAGCTTTCGGTGTTCGCCGATCTGGAGGGTACGCCGACGGCGGTCGAAGCGCCGAAGGCGCCGGCCATCGATCCGATTCTGCTGCGTCCGGTTGATGACCTCGAGTTGACGGTTCGTTCCGCGAACTGCCTGAAGGCCGAGAACATCTACTACATCGGTGATCTGATCCAGCGCACCGAAACTGAACTGCTCAAGACGCCCAATCTGGGCCGGAAGTCGCTCAACGAGATCAAGGAAGTTCTTGCCTCGCGCGGTCTTACTTTGGGCATGAAACTTG
Source organism: Zoogloeaceae bacterium (assembly GCA_015657735.1). GTDB lineage: Bacteria > Pseudomonadota > Gammaproteobacteria > Burkholderiales > Rhodocyclaceae > Zoogloea. The sequence continues at coordinate 714 of SSSX01000295.1, read as the reverse complement.
AAAACTGGCCGCCGGCCGGGCTGGAAAAGCTCGGTTGAGCGTAACGAAGAAGAGGTAATTCCAAATGCGTCACCGTAACGGTCTTCGCAAGCTCAACCGTACCAGCAGCCACCGTCAGGCTATGCTGCGCAACATGGCAAATTCCCTGCTGCGTCACGAGGTCATCAAGACCACCGTGCCGAAGGCCAAGGAACTGCGCAAGGTTGTTGAGCCGCTGATCACCCTCGGCAAGAAGCCGAGCCTTGCCAATCGTCGTCTTGCTTTCGATCGTCTCCGTGATCGCGAGATCGTTGTCAAGATTTTTGACGAGCTGGGTCCGCGCTTTTCCACCCGTAACGGTGGTTATCTGCGTATCCTGAAGTGCGGTTTTCGTGACGGCGACAACGCGCCCATGGCGTTCGTTGAGTTGCTGGACCGTCCGGAGGGCGAGGTTGAGTCGTCCGCGGGTGAGCAGGCTGCTGCCTAACCTGATTTCGGATCAGGCGGCAATGAGAAAAGGGCTGGAGAAATCTGGCCCTTTTTCTTTTGGTTGACCCGTCCTGAAATAGGTTGACACTTTTTTGCCGCAGCAAGGTAAGCCCCCGGGCATCCCATCTTCCCCCAGCCCTTTAGCTCGCTAAACATAGTGTCCACTAGCCAATAGAAGTGGACACTTCCATGAACGTCACGAAGCCTCGCCGAACCCGTCGCACCCACTCCGAGGAGTTCAAGCGT
>SSSX01000294.1 GCA_015657735.1 Zoogloeaceae bacterium | reverse complement strand
GGCGAGGTGGCCCCGCAGGCGGTGGCCGACGTGGCGGCGACGCTCCACGCGATGGGCTGCTACGAAGTGAGCCTCGGCGACACCATCGGCACCGGCACGCCGGGCAAGACGCGGCGGATGCTCGACGCAGTGGCGCGGCGGATGCCGGTCGCGCAGCTGGCCGGCCACTACCACGACACCTACGGCCAGGCGGTGGCCAACATCTACGCCTCGCTCGAAGCCGGCGTCGCCACCTTCGACGCCGCGGTGGCCGGTCTCGGCGGCTGCCCGTACGCCGTCGGCGCGTCGGGCAACGTGGCGACCGAGGACGTGGTATACATGCTCGACGGCCTCGGCATCGAAACCGGCATCGACCTCGACCGGCTGGTGGACACCGCCGCCTGGATCAGCGAGCGCCTTGGCCGCGCGCCGGCCTCGAAGGTCGCACGCGCCATGCTGGCCCGGCGGGCCGCGCAGGCCCAGGCTGCGGAGGGCAAGCAGGGGCGGACTTGATGGCCCCGGCGGGTCGTCGAATCGACACAGCAAGCGTCAAAACAAAGGGCCGCCCAACCGGGCGGCCCTTGTGCATGCGGCAATGGTGGACTCAGCTCTGGCCGAGGGGCTCCGGATTGCCGAGGGCGGTGGTGTTGAAGCCGCCGTCCACGTACATCACCTCACCGGTTACGCCGCTGGCGAGGTCGGAGCACAGGAAGGCGGCCGCGTTGCCGACTTCGTCGATCGTGACGTTGCGGCGCAGCGGCGCGTTGTGCTCGTTGAAGGCCAGCAGCTTGCCGAAACTGCCGATGCCGGACGCGGCCAGCGTCTTGATCGGACCCGCCGAAATCGCGTTGACGCGGGTACCTTCAGGGCCGAGGGTGACCGCCATGTAGCGCACCGAGGCTTCGAGGCTGGCCTTGGCCATGCCCATGATGTTGTAGTTCGGCATGGTGCGCACGGCGCCGAGGTAGGACAGCGTCAGCAGCGAGCCGTTGCGGCCCTTCATCAGCGGCCGCGCGGCCTTGGCGAGGGCAGGGAAGCTGTAGGCGCTGACTTCCTGGGAAATGCGGAAGGCTTCGCGGGACAGACCGTCGAGGAAGTCGCCCTCCAGGGCCTCGCCCGGCGCGAAGGCGATGGAGTGGACGAGGCCGTCGAGGCAGTCCCACTTCTGGCCGAGCTGTTCGAAGAGGCGGGCGATTTCGTCGTCGTTCTGGACGTCGCACGGGAAAATCAGCGAACTGCCGAATTCGGCCGCCATTTTCCCAACGCGTTCCTGAAAACGTTCGTTCTGAAACGTGAAGGCGAGTTCGGCACCTTCACGGTGCATGGCTTTGGCGATCCCGTACGAGATCGAGCGGTTGGACAGCAATCCGGTGATGAGAATGCGTTTGCCGGCGAGAAAGCCCATTAAGGTGTCTCCTGTTAATGACCGGACGATTATAACGAGGCTTCGTGACACGTGGTGCTGCGATTTTCGCGTGTTGCGGCGAGGCGATCCGGTAGACTGAAAGCCATGCAACCGACCCATCGATCACTCATCCGCCCCCTTTCGGCACTGGCACTTGCGATGCTGGCGGCGGGCTGCGGTCAGGTCTGGAACGATCCCTATCCGGCCGCCGAACAGGGCCGCAACATTCTCTACACGGCGTTCACCCAGCGGCCCAAACATCTCGATCCGGTCCAGTCGTACAGCGAGGACGAGGCGACTTTCCTGTACCAGATCTATGAGCCGCCGCTGCAATACCACTACCTGAAGCGCCCGTTCCAGCTCATCGCCGCCGCCGCCGAAGCGATGCCCCGGCTGCGCCAGTTCGATGCCGCCGGCAGGCCGCTGCCGCCGGGCGCCGACCCGGCGTCGATCGCCCGCAGCGAATACGAGATCCGCATCCGGCCGGGCATCCGCTACCAGCCGCATCCGGCTTTCGCCACCGACGACAAGGGCCGGCCGCGCTATCTTGCGCTCACCGCGCAGGATCTGGCCGACAAGCGCGGCGTCGGTGACTTTCCGGCAACCGGCAGCCGCGAGCTGACCGCCGACGACTACGTCTACCAGATCAAACGCCTGGCCCACCCGCGCCTGCATTCGCCGGTGCTCGAGCTGATGGGCGATTACATCGTCGGGCTGAAGGATCTCCACGCGCGCCTGCTCGCCGACGAGAAGAAGCGCAGCGAGAAAGGCGAGGGCGGTCGCTGGATCGATCTGCGCGACTATCCGATGAGCGGCGTCGAAGTCGTCGACCGCTACACCTACCGCGTCCATATCAAGGGCACCTATCCCCAGTTTCCGTACTGGCTGGCGATGCCCTTCTTCGCGCCGGTGCCGGTCGAGGCCGACCGCTTCTTCGCCCAGCCGGGCATGGCCGAGCGCAATCTGACCCTCGACTGGTGGCCGGTCGGCACCGGCCCGTACATGCTGCAGGAGAACAACCCGAACGCACGCATGGTTCTCGTCCGCAACCCCAACTTCCGCGGCGAAACCTACCCCTGCGAAGGCGAGGCCGGCGATCGCGAGGCTGGGCTGCTGGCCGATTGCGGCAAGGCGATTCCCTTCGTCGACAAGGTGGTTTTCACCCGCGAGAAGGAAAGCATCCCGTACTGGAACAAGTTCCTGCAGGGCTACTACGACGCCTCCGGGGTGTCATCCGACAACTTCGACCAAGCCGTGCAGATGGGCGGGCAGGGCGACGTGAGCCTGTCCGAGGAAATGGCCGACAAGGGCATCAAGCTCAACACCTCGGTGGCGCCCAGCGTCATGTACATGGGCTTCAACATGCTCGATCCGGTGGTCGGCGGTGTCAGCGAACGGGCACGCAAGTTGCGTCTGGCGATCTCCATCGCCATCGATCAGGAGGAATTCATCTCGGTTTTCCAGAACGGCCGTGGCGTGCCGGCAATGCATCCGATTCCGCCCGGCATCGCGGGCTACCGGGCCGACGAGGCGGGCATCAACCCCCACGTTTACGACTGGGTGGACGGCAAACCGCGGCGCAAATCGGTCGATGAAGCCCGCCGTCTGCTCGCCGAAGCCGGCTACCCCGGCGGCCGCGACGCGAAAACGGGCGAACCGCTGGTGGTCAATCTCGACACCACCGGCGGCGGCATGGGTGACAAGTCGACTGTCGACTGGCTGACCAAACAGTTCCGCAAGCTGGACATGCAACTGGTCGTTCGCGCCACCGATTACAACCGCTTCCAGGACAAGATCCGCAAGGGCAACGCGCAGCTGTTCTACTGGGGCTGGAACGCCGATTACCCGGACCCGGAAAATTTCTTGTTCCTGCTGTATGGCGCCCAGAGCAAGGTCAAGAACCAGGGCGAGAACGCGGCGAACTACGAGAACGCCGAGTACGACCGTCTTTTCGAGCGCATGAAGGCAATGCCCGACGGCCCCGAGCGGCAGGCCATCATCGAACGCATGCTGGCCATCCTGCAGCACGACGCGCCCTGGGTGTGGGGTTTCTACGAGAAAGCCTACACGCTGCAGCACGGCTGGCTGTACAACCGCAAGCCGGGCAAGATCATACGCAACACGATGAAATACCAGCGGGTCGACGTGGCCGCGCGGGACACGCTGCGCGCCGAATGGAACCGACCGCTGCTGTGGCCGCTGGCGCTCGTCGCGCTGCTTGGCGTCGCGGCGGTGGCTCCGGCGGTGGTGCATTACCGCCGGCGGGAGCGGCAAACAGCTTGATGTCGTGCTGATTCAGGAACGGGTCGGGTTTGACGGATGCAGTGCATTTCATCCGCGCTCGCCCGATTTTGACCCGGGATAGTGAGCTTCTGAAAATTACTGTTTTCAGAAGTTGTGCCGAAATCAAGCAAGCCCCGATCGTCCGATCGATCGGGGAACACCGAAAGCCTGTGACGCGCGATCGGCCAGGAGCCGAGGCTTACCGCTCCTTCGAACCCTCAAGCGCCGCCAGATTGACCTTGACGTTGTAACGCTTGCGCAGCGTTGCCATGTAGGCGGAGAAATCCTGTTCGGCAAGCACGCGGCCGAATTGCTGGCGGATTGCGTTCAGACGAGGGTCGTCCTGGCTGGCGGTCGGCCGGGTGACCTTCTCGACCCGGAACAGCACATAGCCGGCACCCGGTACTTTCGTGCCGGCGTAGCCGGGCAGTTTGTCGGTCGGCGCACGGAAAACCGCACGGAGCATTTCCGGCGGCACGCCCTGGGCCGAACGAAGAACCGGCTTGGCGGCGCTCCACTGCAGATTGAGCGCCTCGCCCTTGGTGAGTTGCGCCAACTTGGCTTCGCCGTCCTGCTCGGCGAGTTTGACGGCCTCCTCGGTGGTCAGGGCCTTTTCGATGGCTGCCTTGACCTCCTCGAACGGCCGCAGCGCGGCGGGCTTGAATTCCACGACCCGGGCCGACACCAGACCGTCCTTTCCGGCATCCACGGCGTTGGTGTTGCGCTTGTTCTTCACGGCATCGTCGGAGAACAGTTCGCCGAGCAGCTTCTCGTTGTCGAAAGGCGCGGCGGCTTTGCCGTCGCGGGCGATCCAGCCGGTGCTGCGGACCGCCAGCTTGAACTTCTCGGCGGCCGGCTTGAGGCTGTCCGACTGTTCATAAACGGTGTTCGTGAAGCCTTCGGTCATTTCCGCGAACTTCTTCGCTGCTTCGGTGCGCTTGAGTTCGGTGGCGATCTCGTTCTTGACTTCGTCGAAGGAACGGATCTTCTCGGCCTTCGCGCCGGTCAGCATGATGATGTGAAAACCGAAATCCGATTGCACCACGTCGGAAACGTCGCCTTCCTTGGCGAGACCGAAGGCGGCATCCTCGAACGCCTTGACCATCGCGCCGCGAGCGAAGAAACCGAGATCGCCGCCCTTCTCCGCCGAGCCCGGATCCTGCGAGTTCTCCTTCGCCAGTCGGGCGAAATCCGCCGGGTTCGCTTTGATCTGTTTCAGCAGGCCGGTGGCTTTCTCCCGCGCCGCCTTGAGCGCCTCGTCGCCGGCGCTCTTGTCGGCCTGGATCAGGATGTGGCTTGCCCGACGCTCGCCGCCCGTGCGGAAACGTTCGGGATGGGCGTCGTACTCCTTGCGGACATCCGCATCGCTGACGGCCAACTGGTCGGCCACCGCGTCCTTGCTCAGGACCACGTATTCGGCCCGGATCTGCGCCGGCAACTCGAACTGGCGGCGGTTTGCGTCGTAGTATTTCTGTGCCGCATCGCCGGCCAGCTTGACCGCCGATTCGTATTGCGACGCCGCAAGACGAAGCTCGCCGACAACCCGTTCCTCGAATTGCACCGAGTACACCTGCTCTGACGAAGCCCGCGAAACCATCGCGCCCTCGGCCACCGAGCCGAGCACCTGCTGCAGCGCGAGATCATGACGCAGGCGCGACTCGAAACTGGCCTGCGTCATGCCCTGTGCCTTCAGCAGCGCCTCGTAGCGCGGCAGCGAGAATTGGCCGTTCTCCTGGAACGCCGGAATCGCGACGATCGTGTCGCGGATGCGGTCGTCGGAAACCGTCAGACGCATCTTGGCGGCGTCCAGCGCCAGCAGGCGCTGATTGACGAGATTCTCCAGCACCGCCCTCTTCGCTTCGGTGCTCTCGAGCATTGCCGGATTGAAGCTCGCGCCCATCGCATTGCGCATCCGTTCCTGCTGGTCGCGCATCGCCTGCTGGAACTCGCCCGGGAGGATCGGTGTTCCGCCGACCGATGCCAACTCGCCGTCTCCTCCCATGTTCTTGACGTACGAATCGACACCCCAGAAAGCGAATGGAAGTGTGATCAGTAACAGGAACACCTGAACGATCTTCTTGTTGTTGCGGACGGCGTCGAACATGCTGAATCCTCAGTTGCCGCTGATCGGCTGGTTGAAACGCAAGAAACGGAAACGAAAAAAGCCACACAAGTGGCTTTTTTCGACTGTTGCGACGGCTGCATCGCAACATGAATATTGGCGGAGTGGACGGGACTCGAACCCGCGACCCCCGGCGTGACAGGCCGGTATTCTAACCAACTGAACTACCACTCCAAGACTTATTGCTCACCTGTTCGAGGTGGTGGGTGCTGACGGGGTCGAACCGCCGACATTCGCCTTGTAAGGGCGACGCTCTACCAACTGAGCTAAGCACCCTTGCTTAACCTGCGATCACCGCAGTCTGGAAAACCAGAATCG
>SSSX01000293.1 GCA_015657735.1 Zoogloeaceae bacterium | reverse complement strand
GGGGCGCAGCTCGTGTCCGGTTCATGAATCGTGAATTGATTGCCGCCATCGATCTTGGTTCGAACAGTTTCCGCCTGCAGATCGGGCGGATCGTCAACGACCAGATCTATCCTCTCGATGGCATCAAGGAGTCCGTGCGCCTCGCCGCCGGCCTGTCGCCCGACCGCATGCTCGATGCCGCGGCGCAGTTTCGCGGCATCAGCGCGCTGCGCTGCTTCAACGAGCGCATCCGCGACTATCCGCCGGAAACCGTGCGGGCGGTGGCCACCAACACGCTGCGGGTGGCCAAGAACGCCGCCCATTTCCTCGTGCAGGCCGAGGCGGCGCTGGGTTTTCCGATCGAGGTCATCGCCGGACGGGAGGAGGCGCGCCTGATCTACGTCGGCGTTGCCCACACCCTGCCCAATCCGCACCGCCAGCAACTGGTCGTGGATATCGGCGGCGGGTCCACCGAGTTCGTCATCGGCAAGAGCTTCGAGCCGATCAAGCTCGAATCGCTCTACATGGGCTGCGTCGGCTATTCGCTGCGTTATTTTCCGGACGGCCGCATCGACAAGCGCGGTCTGCGCGAAGCCGAACTCACCGCGCAGAAGGAAATCCAGGCGATCACCCATGCCTACCGCGAGGCGGGCTGGGAAGAGGCGGTGGGGTCGAGCGGCTCGGCCAAGGCGCTGGTCGATCTGCTCGAGATGAACGGCCTGTCGGACGGCGGCATCACCCGCAGCGGGCTCGAACGCCTGCGCGCGCTGATGCTGAAGGCGGGCAACGTGAACAACCTGCAGCTCGAGGGGCTGCGCCCCGATCGTCTGCCGGTGCTGACCGGCGGCTTCGCGATCATGTGGGCGGTGTTCCAGGAGTTCGGCCTCGAGCGCATGACCTTTTCCGAGGGCGCGCTGCGCCTGGGCGTGCTCTACGACCTGCTCGGCCGCTACCACCACCACGATCTGCGCGACGCGACGGTGTCGGCCTTCGTCGAACGCTACGGCGTCGACCGGGCCCACGCGCGCCAGGTGGCGGATACCGCCCTGACTTTTCTGATCCAGCTCGATCCGTCGGCGGCCGAGGATGAAAACGCCGACCACCGCTTCCTCGAATGGGCCGCGCTGCTCCATGAGGTCGGCGTGTCGGTGGCCCATTCGAGCTACCACAAGCACAGCGCCTACATTCTCGGCAACGCCGACATGCCGGGTTTCTCGCGCATGGACCAGGGCCGCCTGGCGCGCATGGTGCTGGCCCACCGCGGCAAGCTGGCGCGCGTCGGCACCCTCGATCCGGAAAGTCCCGAGTGGCGGCTGATCCTGTGCCTGCGGCTGTCGGCGGTCGTGCATCGGGCGCGCGACGGGCGGGGCGTGCCACCCCTGCGCCTGAAGCGCGAAGGGCGCGGCCACGTGGCGGTGGCCGACGGCGACTGGCTGCGCAATCTGCCTCTCACCGCTGCCGCGCTGGACGAGGAGGAGCGCCAGTGGCAGGCGATCGGCCTGCCGCTGCGCGTGCGCGTCGAACGCGCGCCGGCGCGCAGCCCCGCCACCAGCTAGCCATCCGGCGATGGCCCACGGCGCCCGTCCGCAGCCGGCGATCCGCAGCGATGGCGCGACCGTCGCCCTGGCCGGCGACTGGACCTTGCGCCTGCTGACGCCGCTCCTCCCCGACATCCGCCGGCAGCTCGCCGGGGCGGCCGGATCGGCGGCCTGGGATTTGTCCGGCGTGACCCGCCTCGACAGCTTCGGCGCGCTGCTCCTGTGGCAGCGCTGGGGGCGGCGGCGGCCGTCGCAGCTGGTCCTGCCGGCGGCCCTCGAATCGATCTTCGCGCGCCTGGCGGCGCTCGGCGACGCCCGCCTGCCGGTCGAGCCACCCTACCGTTTTCCCGATGCGACGGCGCACCTGGGCCGCCTGCTGTTCGGCCTCGGCCACCACCTGACCAACTTCGTCGCGCTGATCGGCCAGCTGATCCTCGACCTGCTCTACCTGCTGCGCAACCACGGGCACTGGCCGTGGCGCGAGATGTCGGCCAATTTCTACAAGGTCGGCGTCAAGG
>SSSX01000292.1 GCA_015657735.1 Zoogloeaceae bacterium | reverse complement strand
TTTTTCTGGTGCATCTACCGGCGGATGTGGCTGGTGGCTTTCGGCTACATCCTCGCCTCCAACGTGCTCGCCGTGGTTCTCGGCGCGATTGTCGGCGAGGCGGCCAGTCTGCTCCTGCTCGTCGCCCAGATGGCGCTGCCGGGGATGTACGCCAACGCGATCTACCACCGCCACTGCAAGCGCAAGATCGACGCCGCGCAGGCCGCGGGCGGCGACCTGCAGCAGCAGATCGCCGCCCTCGAGGCGGCCGGCGGCACCGGCAAGGGCGCAGCAATCGCGCTGGTGGCGGTGCTCGGGGTCGCCATCGTCGGCGTGCTCGCCGCGGTCGCCATTCCGGCTTATCAGAGCTACGCCGCCAAGGCCCGCTTGATCGAGGCGGTGCGGCTCGGCCAGCAGGCGGTGGCGTCGGTCGAGGCCTACCGTCAGCGCGGCGGGCCGCTGCCGCTCACGCTGGCCGAGGCCGGCTTCAGCGTCGCCTTGCCCGCCGTGGTGTACGGCGTCGAGATGGACGGGCAGGCCGTGGTGGTGACGCTCCGGCAGGGCGACGCGTTTCCCGACGGCGGCCGGCTGATCTGGCAGATTTCGACGGCACCGGACGGGGCGTCGGGCTGGAAGTGCCGTGCGCAACGCATCGAGCCCAGCATGCTGCCGCCGGACTGCTTGTGACACGCACCCCGGCGCCGGCCGCGCCTACCAGCCCGATTCGCGGATCAGCAGCGCGGCGCCGGAGCGCAGGAAATCGCCGGCCAGCGACTTGGGCTTGCCGTAGATGACCACCGCGCCGCGCAGCACCCGGGTCGGCACCGGGTCGACCGCACCATCGACGACGAGCACGACCCGATAGACGGCGCGCTCGGGGATCAGCTGGCCATTGCGTTCGCGGACCAGGATTTCGCCGCCGTGGCCGGTGGCCAGCATCGGATCGGGCAGCGCGCGGGTGGCGTCGCGGTCGATGCTGTGCACCTTCAGCGTGCGCGCCGGCAGGCCCGGCGTTTCGGGCAGAAAACGGCCGCTGTCGCCGGGCGCGATGCGTTCGATCTCGGCGTCGGTGAGATAGGTTTCCACTTCCCACGCGGTGGGGTCGATGAACACCCCCAGTTGCTGCTGGCGCCCGACCGCTTCGCCAACCCGCAGGTCGGGCGCCAGATCGGCCAGCACGCCGGCGAACGGGGCCGTGACGGTGTAGCGCTGGAGCTCGTCGGTGGCGCCGGCAAGTTCGGCGCGAGCGGCGGCCAGTTCCTCGACGGTGACCGGCTGACGGGCGCGCAGATTGTCGTCGAGCCCGGCAACCTCGGCCTGCCAGGCGAGGCGGCTGAAGCGGGCCTGGGCGAGACGCAGACGGTATTCGGCGTCATCGGCGCCTAGTTTGAGCAGTATCTGGCCGGCGGATGCGGCCTCACCCGGGGCGACCGGCATGGCCTCGATCCGCGCCGGCCCGGGCGCGAAGAGCGGGAAATGGCGGGCCGAGCGCATCAGGCCCTGACCGCTGACCTGCACGTTCCACGGCAGCGCCACGACGGCGAGCAGCAGCGCCAGCATCCACAGCTTGCCGCGGCCCGGCGCACCGGCCCGGATCTGCGGCCAGCGCCGGCGCCATTCGCCGATCTCCTTCCAGACCGGCAACACGACAAACCAGCCGATCTCGACCGCGAACAGCAGAATGCCGAGCGCCTTGAAGAAGTAGTGGTAGACCAGCAGCGCGATACCGACGAAGAGCATCAGGCGATACAGCCAGACGCCATAAGCGAACAGGATCAGCCCGCGGCGGCGGGCGGCGGGCAGGCTTTCCGGCGCCTCGTCGCCCAGCCCGAACAGGCGTTCGCGCAGATCCCAGCGCGCCAGCGCGAAGGAGCGGGCGTGGAGGTTGGGGAAGTCGAGGAAATCGGATAGCAGGAAATAGCCGTCGAAGCGCATGAAGGGGCTCGCATTGATGGCCAGCGTGGCAACCCAGGTGGTGGTGGCAAGCATGAAAACGGTGCCGCGCAGCGCGCCATCGGGCAGCACCGCCCAGGCCAGGGTGGCCCAGGCGGCGATGGCCAGTTCGGTGGCGATGCCGGCGGCACCGACGGCCAGCCGGTCGCGCCGGCGGGTGAGACGCCAGGCCTCGTTCACATCGGTGTAGGCCACCGGCCACATCACCAGGAAGGCCACCCCCATGGTCGGCACCCGGCATCCCAGCCGGCGGGCGGTGAAGGCGTGGCCGAATTCATGGAGCACCTTGACCAGCGCCAGCGCCACCCCGTAGCCCAGCGCGCCGCGCCAGGTGAGGGTGTCCACCAGCGTCGAGGCGAAATGATCCCACTGGCGCACGACCTGATACACGCCGAGGGCCAGCGCGGCGAGCGTGATACGCAGAAACGTCGCCGAATAGAAGACCTCGACCCGCGGCAATTGCCGCACCAGCCAGCGGTCGGGCCGCAGCAGGGGGATGCGGAAAAACAGGTAGTGATGCAGCAGCCATTGCCACAGGTTGCTGTGGCGGGCTTTTTCCTGGCGGACGAGGTGGGCCGTGCCGGCTTCGCCGATGGGGCGGACGAGCTGGTGATCGCCGAGGAAGCGGATGACCCGCTCGACGTCGGCGTCGTCGAGGCTCAGCGTGGTTTCGGCCTCGATAGCCGTGGCGATGCGGGCCGGATCGCCGAGATGCCAGCGCGCGAGGATTTCGAAAGTTGGCCAGTCGATGCGGTAAAACTGGTTGCGCACCGGATCGTGGAGGCTCCAGCTGGGGGCGCCGTCGGCGCCGGCCGGGCCGTCGAGCAGGGCCAGTTCGTCGCGCAGCGGCGGCAGATGCCGGGGCAGATCGGAGGCGTCGAGGGCGGCGTGCATGGACGGCAAATCTCTCACCAGCCGAGCGTCTGGCGCAGCGTGGCCAGCGGCCGGCGCAGCATCCAGTAGACCAGCGGTACGCGCTCGCCGCGCACCTTGACCGTGCCCTTGAGGCCGACCCGCGGCTTGTCCTGCCCGTCGGCCAGCGCGGCGCGCAGGCGATAGGCGAAGGTGCCGTCGGGGCGGACCACGGCTTCGTGGGCGAGGTAGCGCACGCTGGCGTCCACCGGCGCGAGCGGTGCGGAGTTGAGATACAGCGTGACCTCGGCACCCGGCGGCAGGTCGATCACGTCGCCCGGCCCGAGCCAGGCTTCGACTTCGGCGTCGTCCTCGCCGGCGATGGTGAGGATGCGCTCGCCGGTGCTCACCGGCTTGCCGATCCATTCACCGGGGTCGTCCATCAACACGATGCCGTCCCGCGGGGCGCTGGCCTGGGCCCGGGCGAACTGGGCCTGCAGCAGGTCGGCTTCGGCCTGACGCTCGGCGATACGGCCCTGGAGGATGGCCAGCTGGGCCTTGCTCTTGGGATCGAAGACGGCTTGCTGGGCCGATTGACGGTATTCGGCCTCGGCGGTGACGAACCCCTGGCGGGCGACGGCGAGGCGGCTCGAGAGGGTGGTCAGATCGAGCTGGAACAGCTTGTCGCCGGCCTTGACCTGGCTGTTGGGGGCGACGAAGAACTTGTCGACGGTCCCGTCCAGCGGCGCCCGCACCACCGCCGGATGGGCCGGCACCAGCTCACCGGGCGCCAGTACGCTGACGCGCACCGGAAAGAGCAGTACCGCGGCGGCGATGAGGGCATAGCGCAGGCTGCGCTGCTGCCACACGGCGGCCAGCCGGTGGCGCAGGCCGGCCCGCTGCCAGCGGCGCCAGCGCTTCAGCCGGAAGCGCCAGCCGTGGCCGGTGAGCCAGTGGCGACCGAGGGCCTGACGGCGGGCGCGGTCGGGCCACGCATCGGCGAGCGCCCGCCAGCGGCTGGCGGCGTCGGGTCTGGCCTGGATGTGCCATTCGTGGCTCCAGATATCGGTCCACTCGGCCAGCAGGCCGATCTCGCCGGGCTGCCAGGGGGTGTCGCGCGCCAGCAGCAGGCCGCCGGGGCTGGCCGGGGCGAGCGGCAGCCACAAGGCGTGGGCGGGCAGCCATTCGTCCCACTCGGCCGCCTCGTCGGCGGACAGCGCGGCCGGCGAGACGACCCGGGCGTCGGAACCCTCGGCGCGCAGACGGCGGGCGATCCTTTCGAGCCACTGTACGAAGGGCGCGTTGGCTTCGGGCGCGACGACGCCCGACAAGGCCGTCACGCCCCGGTCGGCCAGCCACAGTACGGCCTGCCGGTAGGGCGCGAGGGCCAGCGTTTCATTGACTGCGATGAAACCCAGCTCGGCCGGCGTACCGGCCCGCCGGGCCCGCCGGGCGAGGTGGAGAAGTGCCCCCAGCGAGTGGGAGACGAGGGCTTCGCTATCGGCGGGACTGCTCACGGTGCGCGGGGTGGTTGGGTGGGTGGAAGGGCATCAGGCGGGGCGCGGCGGCCGGGCAGCCTGCCGTGCGTGCTCGACGAGGGTGCTGCGCAGCGCGTCGCGGCCGGGGGCGCTGGCGCTGCGCAGCTGGGTGCCGAAACCTTCGCGCCCGTCGAAGGAGAGCCGTTGGCCGGCGTGCACGCGGACGCGGAAGATCGTCGACACCCGGTTGCCGAAGTTGTCCTTGGCGGTCACCTTGATCTCGATGTCGCCGTCGAAATCGGCCGGCGGCTTGCCGAGGAACTCGCCCTTGCGGGCGTCGAAGCGCAGCCAGCCGGGCAGCGCCGTGCCGTCGACGCGCTCGGCCGACAGTTCAACCCGGGCATCGAGCCGGGTGTGGCTGAAGGTGTCGGGCGGAACGACGAGCTTGATCGCGCTGGCCGGCTTGAAGTCCTGATCGTTGAGCGGCCGGGCCAGGATCAGGTTGACCTCGTCCTTGGCCTGGCCCGGCTGGACGATGACGCGGAAACCTTCCGGGCGGGTCAGGCCGCTCTGCGACGGGGTGGACAGGAAGCCGCGGTTGTCGGCCGGCGGCAAGACCGGCAGCGCCGGCGCGGCAGCGTTGGCCGTCCGGGTGGCGTCGGCGGTCGGAATCAGACTGCCGGCGGCCAGGCCGCGGTCACTGGCGCCGAAGAAACCGTCGCCCTTGCCGCCCGTCCACGCGCCGCCGACGGCGCCGCTGATCGCTGCCGGCGCGGTCCACGCGGTGTCGGGCGTGGCCGGCTTGAGCGGTGCCGGCGCTTCGGCCGGCGGAGCCACGGCGGGGGGCGCCGGCTCCTCGGGCTTCACTTCGGCCGGCTTGACCGGCACGCCGGCCACCCGCAGCGTGAAGTCGGCCGAGGCCGGGTGGTTGCCGTGGTCGTCGGCCGTCACGCGGACCTGCAACTCGCCGATGTCGCCGCCGGTCGGGGTGCCGGTGAAGCTGCGGGTGAGCGGGTCGAAATGCAGCCAGGCCGGCAGCGGGCTGCCGTTGGCGAGCGTCGCCGAGTAGTGCAGGGTGTCTTCGCCGTTGGCGTCGGCGAAGGTGCCGGCGGGCACCGTGAAGCTCATCGGCACGCTTTCGGTGGCGTCCTGGTCGGCGATGCCGCCCACCTGCTGCGGATCGAGGTTGGTGACCGGGACGAAGGGGCCGGTGGCCAGGGTCTGGACCGTACCGTCGCTGCCATAGACCTTGACCCGCACGAACTTGCCGATCTCGGCGGCGGTGAGCGTGTAGCTCGCCGCGGTGGCGCCGCCGATGTCGTGGGCGCCGGTGCCGGAGGCGTCGTCGGCGACTTCCCACTGGTAGTGGTAGGTGATCGCCGGATCGCCCAGATCGACGTCGTGCCACAGGCCCGGACTGGCGGTGACCGTGCCGTCCTGGCGCAGCGATCCGTCGGTGCGGAAGTCGCCGCTGTAGCTCGGCGGCACGTCGTTGATCGGCGCGTCGTTGACCGGCGTGACGGCGATGGCCATGCTGTTCTGCTGGCTCGAGAAGGCGCTGGTGCCGCCATTGATGCTGGTGTCGGCGTAGCTGCCGGCGGTGCCGGCGCTGTGGTCCCAGGCGCGGTAGCTGAGGCTGCCGGCGGTGGCGTTCTCGGCGTTGGGGACGAAGCGGATGCGGTCGCTGTCGGCGAGCAGCAGGGCGTTGCCGGCCGATACGCCGGACACCGTGTGCCAGCTGGTGCCGCCGTCGGTGGAGTATTGCCAGCTACCGTTGCCGGCGTCGAGGCCGGTGATCGCCACGCCCTGGACGGCGCCGCTGTCGGCGTCGGTGGTGGCGCCGCGCAGCGCGGAGACGAGCTGGCCGGCATTGGCGGTGTCGTCCTCGTTGATCGAGGTCAGCGTCGAATCGCCGGCGGCCAGCACCGGCGCGTCGTTGACGGCGCTGACGGCAATCGTCGCGGTGTTGGTGGTGGGCGAAAAGGCGGTCGTGCCTCCCGTGGCGGCGAGGCTGGCCAGATTGCCGGCGGAGCCGGTGCTGCGGTCCCAAGCGTGATAGGTGAAGCTGGCGCTGGTGGCGTTCTGGCCGTCGGGCTCGAAGCGTATCTTGTCGCTGTCGGCAAGGAGCAGTCCGTTGCCGCCGGTGAGGCCGGAGACGCTGTGCCAGCTGGTGCCGCCGTCGGTGGAGTACTGCCAGCTGCCGTTGCCGTCGGCGGTGGCGGTGATGGCGATGCCGCCCAGCGCGCCGGCGTCCACGTCGCTGCCGGTCGTGCCGAGGAAGCTGGCGACG
>SSSX01000291.1 GCA_015657735.1 Zoogloeaceae bacterium | reverse complement strand
GGGAGTGCAAGAATGGCGGGGTCGATACTCGGAGGCCAAACCATGAGCCACAAGCACCTGCATGTTCTCGAAGCGATCTTCCGCGAGCCCGTCAGCAGCAACATCCAGTGGCGCGAGGTGGAATCCCTGTTGAAGCACCTCGGGGCGCTCGTCGAGCCGAGCCACGGCGCGCGCTTCCGCATCGTCCTCAACAAGCACGAGTTCTTCGTGCATCACCCGCATCACGGCAACGAGTTCGCCAAGCCGGAGGTGAAGCACCTGCGGGAATGCCTGGCGGCGGCCGGCGTGACGCTGTCGCGCTACGAAGAAGGGCTGTGAGCGTAACCGGTCACGGTCTGGCGCGTCGGACCGGGCTATCATTGCGCCCTCGCTTTTCACGATGCCCGTCCGCCTGACTCGAGGATCGCCGCCCCCGGTCCGTTCACGCGGCGGGATGCGCCGACCCGCCGTCTCCTTTATCCGTCGATGCGGACCTTGAAGCCCTTTCTCCGCTTGTTAGCCGCTGCGCCCCTGGCCGCAGGCGCGCTGCCGTCCGTCGCCGACGACATCAGCGTGTCGGGCTTCGGTACGCTGGGCTACGCGGTCTCGAACCGGCCGTACATCTACCAGCGCTTCATCGACGACCGGGGCACACTCAACCGCGACAGCGTCTTCGCCGTTCAGGTGGATGCGCGCATCGCGCCGCGCTTCACCGCAACCGCCCAGCTGAAGCTGGCGCCGGATACCGCCGACGACAGCCGCTGGCTGCCCAAGCTGGCGTGGGGCTTCGTGTCGTGGCGGCCCACCGACGACTGGCTGCTGCGGGTGGGCAAGCTGCGCGTGCCGTTCTATCTCAACGCCGAGAACATGGATGTCGGCGTGTCCTTCGATTACGCCCGCCTGCCGGTCGAGATGTACTCGCTGTCGCCGACGTCGGATTTCACCGGCCTGGCGCTGGCCCGCTCGTGGGACGCCGGCGAGGGCGAGCTGAGCCTCGAGGGCTATTGGGGTAAGGCCCGGACGTACTGGCGGCAATACGTGCGCGATGGGGTGCCGGGCTTCGTCGAGCAAGGCGTTGCGTATGGCGCGCTCGATGTGGTCGCCAGCGGCCTGGTGCTGACCTATCGCGGGCAGAACGCCAACGCCTACCGCTTCGGCGTGCATCGCGCCAAAGTCAGGCTGGCCAGCGGCGACAACTGGATCGACCAGCCCGGCCTGGTGTCGCCGCCGATCGCGCCGTGGGCGACTTTTTACTGGATGCTGCCGGGCGCCGGGCTCGGCGAGAGCCGCAGCGAGGACTTCCTGGTCACCACGCTGGGCGCCGACGTGGAGATCGTCCGCGGGCTGCGCGGCGCGGCGGAATACGCGATCCGCAAGGAAGGCGATGTGGAGCGCGGCCAGAGCAGCCGCGGCGGCTACGTGTCGCTGCGCAAGGAGATCGGGCGGTGGACACCGTATGTCTACTACGCCGAATTGCGCAGCGAAGGCAGGCTGCAGCGCCTCTACCGGACCATCGACAGTTACCGGGTGCCGTCGACGGTGCCGCTCGCCGGCGCCATCAACGCCTCGCAGCGGGTGATCGCCGACGAGCTCGCCGTGTATGACCAGTTTTCGTGGTCGGTCGGGACGTCGTACTCGCTCAGCCCGACCAGCAAGCTCAAAGCCGAATGGATGCGCACCCGCGTCGGGACGACATCCTCTTTCGTCGATGCCCCGGCGGGCTCGTCCGTGCGCAATCAGAACATCGATGTGCTGTCTTTTTCCTACAGCTTCATGTTCTAGGCCCGGCTGTGGAAAAGAGATCCCTTCGTAAACTGACCGGTCTGTTGCTGTGGCTCCTGGCGACCAGTGCGCTGGGCGAGAGCGTGGCGGTGGCCGTCATCGGCCATCCGCAACTGCCCAAGGTGGATGTGCAGCTCGTCCGCAAGCTCTACACCGGGCGGGCGCTGGAAGTCGGCAGCACGCCGGCGGTGGTCCTCAACGCGCCGCCGGGCACGCCGCTGCGCGAGCGCTTCATGGCGCTCTACCTCAACGAGGACGACGAGAAGTACATCGCCTACTGGACGGTGCGCCGCTTCATCGGCAAGGGCACGCCGCCGCAGGAGCTGGAGTCGCCGCTGGCGATCATCGATTTCGTCCAGAAAACGCCCGGCGCGATCGGCTACATCGACGCCGCCGACGTCAAGCCGGGCATGAACGTGCTGATCCGGCGCTAGCCGGTGCTGTGCGACGCTGCGCTGCGGCGCAGTGCGGGCGAGGTGCGCGGCCCGGCCGCGCGGTTGCTGCGGTGGCGGCGATCAGACCTGTACGATGCCCATCGATTTGAGGGCGATGAACAGCACCGCGCCGATCAGCAGGTTCTTGAAGCTCACGTAGCAGATCATGTCCATCAGCGTGGCGCGGCGGTACAGGCGGCCCCACCACGGGCCTTCCTTCACGTAGGGCTTGGCGTCGAGGCGGACCAATACCTCGAAGACGCTCCAGCCGAACCACCAGCCGATGATGGCGCCGGCCTCGAGGCGGCCCATCGCCGCCATCACCCAGGCGACGGTGGCGGCGATGGCGAGCGCGAAGCCAGCGCCCTGCAGCGCCTTCTTCGCCGGTTGGCCGCGGCCGGCCCATGGCCACAGGTGATCCCACAGTTCGGCGGCGAGCCAGCCGGCGCCGCGGGCTTCGCCGTAGGACGGCTGGCGCAGTTCGTTGCGGTCGGCGATGGTCATGCTGCGGCTCCTTTTTTCTTGTCGACCGGGGCCGGGTAGATCGGAATGAAATAGCCCTTGCCGTCGATCGGGGTGAGGGGCTGGCCGGCCTTGTCGCGGCGCTTGCGTTCGTGGGCGAGCGGCGGGCAGGCGTGGTCGTCGTAGTAGAGCACCATGCAGTCGAGGCACAGCATGCACTCGCGCTGGTCGATGTTGCCCTTGGCGTCGATGGCCAGCGAGCCGCAGCCCTTGGCGCAGGCTTTGCACGAGGTGCATTCGTCCTTCCGCCTGAGACCGAACCAGCGGAAGGTGGTGGGCATCGCGAGCGCGGCGCCCAGCGGGCACAGATACTTGCAGAACGGCCGCTCGACGAAGATCGCCAGGCCCAGCAGGCTGGCGGCGAACAGGCTGTAGGGCCAGCTGCGGTTGAGGATGCCGACGAGGAAGGTGGTCTTGAACGGTTCGACTTCGGCGAGCTTTTCGGCCAGGCCCATGCTGAAGAAGGACACCGCCAGCAGGCCGAAGAAGACGACGTACTTGACCCACTTGAGCTTGTCGTGGAGGGCTTGCGGCAGATGGCGCTGGAAGCGCTTGAGTCCGACCCGCTGGCCGATCTTGTAGAGCAGCTCGGACAGCGAGCCGAAGGGGCACAGCCAGCCACAGAAGAAGCCGCGTCCCCACAGGAAGGTGGTGACGATGATGAAGATCCAGAACACGAAGATCAGCGGATCGGACAGGAACAGCTCCCACTTCCACTGGAACAGCAGCGAGTGGAACCAGGTGAGGACCTGGGTGATCGACGGCTGGGCCATCGCGTAGAAGCCGACGAAGCCGATGGAGAGCACCCAGCCGGTGTACTTGAAGGCATTCACCGGCCACTTGTTGTGACGGCTCGAGCGGCGCACCAGCGCGTCGCGGCTGGCGTAGGCGGCCGAGATGACGAGCAGCACGACGATGAAGCCGGCGATCTCCCAGGCGCGCTCCTTCCACACCTTGAGCCAGGTCGGGTCGGGTTTGACGACCACCGGGCGGCCGCCGTCGAGGTATTTGTCGGCGAGCCAGTATTCGCGGTCGAAGTTGGCGAAGGTCTTGGCGGCGGTTTCCTTGTCGATCTTGTTGCCGAGGAAGACCAGCTTCCACGGGTAGGCGGCCGAGAAGCCCTTGCCGCGGATGATGAAGATCGCCGACTCGTCGAAGGCCGGCGCGCCGGCGGCGGAGACGCCCCACAGGTTGACGTAGTCCAGATCGCGGAAGGTGAAGCTGTCGCTGCCCTGACGCACCTGCACGCGGTCGTAGATGCCGCCGCGCACGAAGCCGGAACCCTTGAACGAGTCCATGCCGGCCGTCTTGACGATAAAGATGGCGTGCTCGCCGTCCTTCAGCCGGGCCATCAGGCTGGCGTAGCCGTCCTTGCCGAG
>SSSX01000290.1 GCA_015657735.1 Zoogloeaceae bacterium | reverse complement strand
TTAGTACGGACGCTGAGCTGGTGCAGCAGCTGGTTGCGGAAATCAGCTCGCAGCGCCCGCGTTTGCAGAAACGGCACCCAGAGTTGAAGACCACCGAGGGTCGGCCACGCAAGTACTACTACTCGGAGAAGTCTGACGTCGCCGAAGTTGCGGCTGCTGAGGGCGTGGTTGCCGCTCCTATGACAGTCAGCAGCGATGCCAAGCTCGGGGAACACGCGATGTACCCGCTGCTCTCGCTGTATCTGTGGGAAGAGTTCGGGGTCTATTCGAAGCGCATTGACGAGAAGCGCTCATCGAACAAGCGAGGGCCGAACGGCAACCGCTGGCTGTACCCGGACGTGGTCGGAATGGAGGACTTGGGCGCTGAGTGGCACCAGGAGGTGCGAGACTGCGTGAATCAGTATTCCGACAAGCGCACCAAGCTGTGGTCGTTCGAGGCCAAGTTGCTGATCAACCGGTCGAACGTGCGTGAATGTTTTTTCCAGGCGGTTTCCAACTCGTCGTGGGCCAATTTTGGATATCTGGTCGCAGCAGAAATCGAAGGCCAGGACACGCTCAAGGAGCTGCGAATGCTGTTCGCCGCCCACGGCATCGGCCTGATCAAACTGGATGCCGACAACCCGGCAGAAAGCCAGGTCTTGATCCCAGCTCGTGAACGGGACGAGATTGATTGGGATATGGCCAACCGGCTGGCAACCGAAAACCGGGATTTTCTGGACTACGTGAAACTGGTGAAGCAGTTCTACCAAACCGGCGAAGCGAGGCTGGCTGATTGGGATGTTCCCGAGACGACGGACTGAAGAGGGCTACTCGAGGTGGCCGATTACATCGAGGCGCTGCTCGCCCCGCTGAAACGCGCCAAACCATTCGTTGCGTGAGTCGACGCGTGCTCGGCTCACGAGTAGCGCAAAACCCTCACAGTTTCGTTCCTTGGCGGTAGCGAAATCAGACGTATCGAACTTGGCCTCGCGGACAAGCGTCGTCGCAGCCGCTTTCATAGCGTACTCAAACAAATCCAGCAGGCTTGCCTGCAAGGTTTCGTCGATGCTGCGGCAGGACACGTCGTCGATGATTGCCTTTTTGAATTGATTGCTCATTACTTGTGCTCCGAATTGGCGTGGATGACATGAACGCGCTGTTCGGCGTTAAAGCCAAGCTCTTCCGTGCGGTTCGGGATCAGGCGTTGCGAAGCAGCCAAGCCGCCTCAACCTCCCGCCGGGTGACGAGTCCCGGCAGCACTTTCCCGCCGCCATAGACCCATCTGCGCAGTTCCTGCCCAGCCGCCGCCCAGTCCCTCTGATTGATCCGTCGCCTCAGCGTCGACGTCTGTAGCCGTCCAGCCCCGAGGTTGAACGTGAAGTCCACGATGGCCGCGAGCCGCCCTTCGTGCTCGGTGGCCAGCACCGGGCAGTAACGCAGCGTTGCTGCGAGCGCCGTGTGCAGGTCACGCGCCAAATGGACTTCTGCTTCGGACTCGGTGATCGGCGGGTGCGTCGACTGGCACAGATGGCCGTAGCCAATCGTCCAGTAGCCCGCTGGGCAGATGTACGGATGCGCGCGGCCCGGATCGGTCCTCGGCACCCGGTGGAACCCCTCGAAGCGCTTGGCCAGCTCGATGGCCGTTTTCGGCACCCCGGTCACGAGCGCACCCGGTCGAACACGCGCCCGAGGAACCAGAAGTTCAGAACCCCAGCCCACAGCGCCTGATCGGCTTCCGTCCAGGCGTGCAGTATGGCCGTGCCCCAGCCAGCGCCAGCGGTGACGGCGGCCGCGAAAGCAGCCGTCGTGGCCGCACAGTACAGCGCCATGAACCAGTAGGTGATTACCGGGCGCACGCTGATCGACAACGCGTCAGCCCAGCGCACACCGGTCTTCTCACCTTGGGTGCGGACGGCCTCGCGCAGCGCATCGACGGCACCGATATTCCAGGCGGCTTCGGCGCTCGCACCGATCTCGGCCATCCGCTGCGCACCACGAATTTTCTCGAACTCCAGCGCCTTGTCCTGCATCGCCAGCTCATGGCCACGTTCGCCCTTGCGGTCCAGCCACTTGAGGATTTCGGGCGCAAGACGGAAGGCCCCGCCCAGGAGGCCTCCGAGGAGGGTTTCGATCATTGGGGGCCTCCCATCAGCTTGAGCTTGATGGCGGCACCGACCAGCAACGCGGCCAGGATGCCTGTGGTGGCCACCTTGATGGTCGTCTGCCAAGCCGTGCGGCGGGCATCGCGCCAAGCCTCCAGCAGATCGCGCAGCTCCCGGATGTCGCGGGCAGCGTGGCCGTTCTCCAATCCGAGATGGGCGAGACAGCGCTCGGCACCACGTTCGGCGGCACGGTCAAGCAGATCGTCGAAATCCTCCTTGCGCAGTAGGAGCATGTTCTCGACGAGTACGGGTTGTTGTTCGGGTTCGGTCATTTGCTTTCTCCAGAAATGCGAAACCCGCCCGATGCGTGAGCATCAGGGCGGGTCTCAGGGTTGAATCAGTTGGGTTTAGATCTCGATGATTTCCAGCGTCAAGCTGGGGGCGATGCCTTCGATGGCGTCGTCGCGCACGAACACCTTCTGGCCAATGGCCGCAGAGCCCCGCGCCTTGATTCGGCCGCCACCTGGCAATGCGACCGTGACCACGCCGGAGCCGACGTCGATCACGGTGCCCGCCTGCAGCGGCGGGTCGGGGATCAGTTGGCGAAACTGCTCGTAGAGGTTATTCATAGACCTGCAATCCCAGCGTCTGCCAGACCTCAGGCAACCCGGCTTCCACTTGGGTCGCGCGGACGATGCCCAGTCGCGTGACGCTGCCGTCCTGGTACTCCACGAACGCACCGGGCTCGATGATTCCGGTCTCGGCGAGCACCGGCAGGCGCAGGCTGACCTCGAGCTGGTGACCGGTGTCGGCCAGCACGGCGATGCCACGCTGACGCGCGGCGGCGGCCTCGGTGATCAGCGGATCAACGACCATCGGTGCCAGCACATCTCCGGCAGTCCCGGCCCGAGTCACTTGCCCGAGCACGCCGACGTCCTGCCCGGAAACGAACACGCGGTTGTACGCAGGCTTTTCCAGCCAGCGCAGCGACTCAAGGGCGACGGCATCGACCGGCAACACGAAGTCGGGCGTGACCGTGCTCCATTCCCAAGGCGCTACCGGGTAGCGATGACGCACACGGATGCTCTGGGCCGAGGGATGCGGAATCAAGTAGCCACCTGCAGCACCGGCAATGGCAGTCAGTGCGTCTATCCACGACCCCTGCTGAGCGAACGCATTGGCGGGGACGTTCCAGTCCGTCAGGCCCCAATCGACCGTCCAGCCCAGCGGGATGCCATTGACCGTGAGCGCGTCGTCCATCAACTGCCGAGCAGTGCGGCCCTCGATGTTCGAGAACGTCATCACCGGCGCGTAAGGCGCGGCCAGAACAGCGTTGCGCCCTCGTCCGGAGATGCGGATGCTGGTGTCTCCGAACATGCGCTCGCGGCTGATGCTTTCGGCCAGCACGCGAAACGGGGTGCCGTTGACGCTGGCCACGAGTTCGACAGGCCCGGAAGCGCTGCCCGCGACCAGCGCCTCGGCTTTCGCAGGCAGCACCGCATCGAAGCCCCACGCCCATGACGATGCATCGAGCGACAGCGAGAGATTGAACACCGGCACTGGCGCGCCATCCGACACGCGGTACAGGGTCACGTTGTTGATCACGAAATACACCCTCCGAACAGGAACGACCACCGGCTCCCCATCGGGAGGCGGTGGGTTGATGTGGCGTTCACAAACGAACAGCAAGTGGCTGTCCGCTGAAGCCAAAGCGGCGAACAGCAGATGCGCGCTCGCCGTGTAGCAAGGCGTCAGCGCTGGCGGTTGTGGAACCACCCAGACGCTGATCCCCGGCGGTGGCGGCACGGCGTCCTGATACCGACCACGCCATCCCTTGAGTGACGGGCTGGTGCTCTGAAAATCACTCCCCTGGCTCTGGGTGAGCAGCCGTGCAATCTGCCAAAAGCTCACCCGCCCCGCGCGCTTGGTGCGGTCACCGTCCTGATGCCGGAACCGCGTGGCATCCCGTATCGGGCCTGCGTTCTGGAACAGACCTTTTTGGGCCGCCGCAAAACGCGTGGCCTCCTGGTGCGCGAACCACGTCGAATCCTGCAGCCGGGTCGCATCCTGGTGGCGAGCGCCTCGTTGCTCGGGCGCTGCCGCCAGCACCGGCGGCAACCTGTGCTCGATGCCTTGAGGAACACCCAAGGTGCGTCGCCAGAACGTGTCCCAGCCTGCGGGTGTAGCGGCAGCGTCCTGCTGGCCCTGTGTCGAACCATCTTCCGTCTGCGCTGCCACCTGCCAAGGGTGTGCGGTCTGGCCGACTGTCGGTCGCTGCGTGCGCGAGTAGTACCTGACCTCGCCGGAGAACACAACACCAGGAAGACTTGCACCGGTCACGTGCAAGGGGACGCTCGGGCGCAGCAACAGCGTGGTCACCGTCAATGCAGGTAGGTCGGCCAGCAGTGCGGCCCGCGCTGGCGGGATGAACTTGATCGCCACGACCGGCAACGGCAGGCTGGCCAGCACCACGACGTCGTCGCGCGGCGCAATGAAGTTGGCCCCGAACACCAAGTTGGCGTCGGCGGAAGCCGGTTGGTCAAACAGCAGATCGACCAGCGGTGGCCCGACCACCACGCTGGCGGTGGGCGCAGGCAACGCGGCGACCAGGGTCACCTCGTTGAGAACAATAGGCACGGCCTACCCCAGGATCGCAGACACCATCCGGGCATCGCCACCCAGATAGAGATTGGTGCTGGCCAGCTTCACATCACCGCTGCCGTCGGTGCCGCTGCAGTCCAGATCCAGGGCCGTGACTTCGTTGCCGTTGACCAGCCGCGCCCAGGTGGCGATGCCGGTCGCCGTGATCAACCCGTCTTCTTGCTGCGTCAGCGTCAAGAGTCCGCCTGCAATCGTGCCTGCGGGCTTGGTGAGTCTGATCTCGACCAGCATCGCGCTCGCAGGCGTCGTCGCCGGGGTGGCGGGTCGCGTACCGCCGTAGATGCGCAGACGCGCCGGGTTGCTGCCTGCATCCAGGAATGCCAGGGTGCCCGCCAGCCGCGCCTCGTTGTGTTCGACAGTGATGGCGACGGTCACGGCATCATCTCCGGGCGTAGGTTGTCCGCAATCACGGCGCGGTACATCTGCTTGTAGTCGTAGCTGACCACGGTGTATCTCTGGGACGGGTCGATCAACTCGAACAGGTACGCACCGGTAGCGTCGCTCCAGGTTTCGGCCACCAGAACGCGGGCGTTTTCGCTGACCAGTTGCACTCGCCGCACCAGGGGCTGGTCGGGCTGACCCTTCTCCTTGACAGTTCCGGCGATGAAGCCGTGGCCACTGAAGTGGATGTTCTTGCGGCCATTCGGAATCGCGTGGAAGTGCCAGTCGTAGCCACCACCCCGGTTCCACAGCTCAGAGTTGGGGCTGTTCAAGCGCATCAAGTCGCAATCGGCGTTGACGCCGATGTCGGCAGCGGGATCAGGAAGCACCGACGTCGACCCACCCGCCAGCGGCAGCAGGTCATCGGCTGCGTTCACGCTCACCGTCGCTGGAAATGCGGGCAAGCCAGACGGAACGTCACCGGCAATGGAGTGGACACGAGCTGTCGCACCGTAAAGGAACACGCCCGGAATCAGCTTGCCCCGGTAGGCAGCATCGCCGATCTGGAACATCAGCACGCCACCAGCCTTGAACTGAATCAACCGCGCCCACGGCACACCATTGGCGTCGAAGGCTCCGACGATCACCTCACAGCGCAGGATCAACCGCTGGCCGACACTGAAGGTCGGAGCCACATCGGCAACACCAGCGACGGGCTTGGCTCCCTCGTTGATGCTGCCCGATACCGCCGCGCCGTCACCGAAGCCGCTGTTCCAGCGCGACACGCTCCACGAACCGTCCAGATGGGCAAACCGGTAGCCTTCGGAGCCATTGCCGGTGGTCATCCACAGGCCGATGTGTTTGCGGGCGCTCGGGTCGATCAGCAACTCGACATCGGCCTCGAACCAGAAATCGCCGTGGGCGGTTTCGTTGAAGCGCAGGATGGACTGACTGTTGGGAACCGAGATGTCGATGGACTGCTGCACGCTGTTGTGCGTCGCGGACATTCCACCAAGGACTGCGGTGTAGCCGGTGGCAGGAGCCGTGGCGAAGGTTTCGCTCAGCGGGTAGCTCATGGCTTACCTCCACGGCCCGGTGATGTCGAACGCGATCTGCGAGCCTTCGGTTTCCGAGCTGTACTGCGTCCTGACCAGCAGGAAGCGCTTGCCCGCCTGACCGACAACGTTATCCACGATGGTCTGATCGCTGTAGGGCCGGTCTTGCGGCATCCACAGCATCCCGGGCAGGATGCCGCGCATATGGCCGTCCTCCTGCCGCACGTAAGTGGGCAGCAGCCACAAGCTGTAGTCGGCTCCGTTCGGAAACGGCGTCGGACCTCGGCCGCAGATTTGCTGGCCGTTGTTCGTGTTCAGGGAAGTCAGCCCGAAGCGAACGGGGTTACCGAGCTGGGTGTGATTGCGCAGCAGGACTTTGCCCGTGAAGTCCAAAGACGAAACCAGCCCGTAGCCGTTGTACTGCCCCGGGTAGCTCGAATAGCCGCTGCTGCTGTTGCTCCAATAGACGTCTTCAGCGCAGAGTACGGTGCCGTAGTTGTCGCCTGGCTTGAAGCTGCTGATGTCCCCGAAGCAATACGAGCTGCGCCCATACCAGCCGTATCCGGCGGCATTGGTGCAGAACAAGAAGAACAGTCGGTCATCGCCGATGAGCACCCAGTTGCGGTTGCCCCCTCCGCTGTCACCAGAGTTGTCGTAGCCGCTGGTGCGGCCGTGGTACCACTTGTACCAACCCCACTGTCCAGCTTGAACTTGCTTCCAGTTCTGCGTCGGGTTGTTCGGGTCGTAGGGGGCCTGTGCGCCGACGATGGTGTCGATGTCCGACAGGTCTTCCACGATCCCAACATTCGCCCACTTGGCCCAGGTGGTCGTGTAACCCGGCGTCTTGAGACTGTCGTCGATCAGCAGGATGTTCTGCGGTGACTGCAGGTTCTTGCTGCGGTAGGCTGCTCTACCCGTCCCCGCGAAAGGCCTTTCCCACCCAAGCGGAGCCACCTTGGCGCTCAGGTTCGTGGTGGTCGTCGCAGGCGACACCGGCATGCCCGTCACCGCGTAAGTGAACGTGGTCATGGTCGTCGTCAACACGCGAAACGATCCGTTGTACTCGGGCTGCTCGGCTCCGGCGACCAACACCACCTGATGTGGCTGGTAGGCGTGTCCCGCCGTGATGGTGGCGGTGGCCACGCCATTGGCGAAGGTCAAGGTATCGATGGCCTTCAGCGCGAAGCCGTTGACGAGGCAGGCATCGAGCATCGTCACCAGATCGCCCCAGTTGTTGGAGATCTGTGGCGCGCCGGTCATGCCGCTGTTGAAGTATTTGACGGTCAGGTCGGTCATCTCAATGGTTCCTGTCTACGGTTCAAGGGGTGTCCACGTCGCCGCGAATCAGCAACGTGAAGTTGTCGTCGGGCACGGACTCCGGCCCCTGCTGGACGGTGCGCACCACCCAGACCGGGAACTGCGCGCCGATGGTGTTGAAGCGCAGCACGTTGCCGGTGGCCCAGCCATTGCCCCAGCCGAGCGCGGGCAGATGGAAGTACGGCACGCCGGTCGCCGGGTTGTTGGGCGCGCAATCCGCACTGGTGTTGCCCGTGGCGATCACGCCAACGTTCTCGCCGATGACTTCGAACGAGGTGCTGTTGGTCAGGCGCACGATCCAACGCTCGGTCAGTGCGCCGCGATTTGTCACGCGGATCGGGTACTGCGTGTTGTTGAACGTCGCCGTTGCGGAACTGCCCGACAAGGCATCCGACCACGCGCCGTTCCACGTCGACTGGTCGAACACCAGATTCACGCGGGCAAACAGGTCACCGGCCACCAAGGCGCTGGAAACGTGACTCCCCAGCGGATATTCGTGCGTCAGGGCGCGCGTGAAACTGATCTCGCCGCTGATCTGCACATCGCGCACCACGGCCATGTCCTCGATGCGGTGCTCGATGGTCACGGGCTGGCTGTAGCCCGACACGTTGATGAAGGTGACGGTGCCCGCTTCCAGGTCGGTGGAGTACCCGGTGTTGATCACCACTCCGTCGTGGCCGACGACGCGCACGCGCGACAGGCGCACTCGAGCGCAGTTGATGGTCTGGCCGTTGCTGACCGAGGTCGTGATCTTGCCGGTGTGGCCCACCACGGCGAAGCCACCCGGGCGAAAGATTGGCACGCGCCCATCGCTGGGCAGGCGCACCGGATCGATGCCAAGCAAATCAGCGTCCAGCGGCAGATAGCTGTAGGCCACAGCGCTGTAGCGCACGCTGGATGCGGCCACTGGCTCGGGTCGGAAGACCTTGCCGTCCGTGCCCACCCGGTCGGCGGCGTACCAAGGCTGGCTCTCGTTCCCTGCCGCCGTGACCATCGTTCCGAAGCGAACGCGCACCAGACCGGTCTCGTAGTCGACGCTGCCGCTGATGCCGGTTGCCTCGATCTTGCCGTCAATTCCGGCCGTCACGTTTTGCGTGCCACCAACCGCGCGGGCGTACTGGATCGACAGCGACCCAGGACGAAGCGGTGCCGCGCCAGTTCGGAACACGAACTCGCTGGAGATGTTCTCGCCGACCGTGGTCACGCAACTGGCTCGCGTGATCGCGTTGTTAGTGCCCGCCGTCCAGGACGTCAGCGCCACGTCCCCGGACAGGTAGTTGATCGTGCCGCGCGTGACCCAGCCGCTGGTGGTGAACTCGCGCAGGGTGCCCTGGCCGTTGTCGCCCCAAGGCTGCGCGCCACTAATGGAGAGAAGCACCGTGCCCGTCACCACCTGTGCATTCACCCCCGGCACCAGCTTGAAGGCCGGGAGAAACTGGAGCGTCTCGGTCTGGTTGCTGGTCGAGCCCGCGCTGTTGTAGCGCAGCTTGACGTAGCCGGACTCGTCGTTGGGGTACAGCGATGGCGCATCGACGTAGGCGATGCCGCCGTAGTTCAATCGCCACCGACCGGTGCCGTTGATGGCGACTGCCGTGTAGACCGGGCGTGGGATACGGATCGAGACATCCGGATTGAAGGTCACCTGACCGGTTGCGTAGTTGACGGTGCCAATCGAGATCCCGTTCAGCACTACACCGCCGTTTCCGTCATCTCGGGCGATCTGGGTGGGGTCGCGCCAGATCGAGACGGCGATGCCCATCTCCTGCAATTGAGCGAAGGTGTATGCGCCGAGAACCGCCTCGTCAGTGAACGTGTTCCACTCGACTTCGAGCGAACCCGGTTCGATGGCCCCCAGTGTCGCGGTGACTGGCAGCGTCCCCGCGCCATTGCGGGAGGGGTGAGCGAACGAGTCCTCCTGCTTCGGGCCCGCGACGTAGCTCACAGTGAGTTGCGTGCCCACCGCTGGCAGCACATTGGGCGCGAAGTCCACGCGGTTCTGCGCAACGCTCAGACTCCCAGTGGCAGCACCCGACAGCAGGCCCGACGTGGCCGCCGTTGCGGTCTTGGTGCCGCCGTACTCCCAGGACACGGTGAGCGATCCGGGTTGCACCGCTGTCCCTGCAGGTGGGTTCAATGCCAGGCTCTGGGCGGCCTTCAGGGTGGTGGATGGCTGCTGCGTCTCCTGCGTCGGCACATTCCAGGTCAGCACGAGCGAACTGCCCACGTCGGGCAACGCACCCAGCGTGACCACGAAGGCTCCGGTATTCCTGTTGAAGGTGCCCGCGCCGTAGCTGGCGTCCAGGCCCTTGAGCGAGCCGTTGCCACTGTCGGAAAGCACATACCAGCGCCCTTGGGCCATGTAGCTAATCGACAGCGTGCCGGGCTGCGGCACCGGGTTGACCGTACCCACGTAGGACTGGCTGCGCGACTCGGGCGTGACCGGGATCTCCGAGCTTTGCGGCGCACGCAAAATCTGCGCGGCGGGCGTGTAGGTGACCGCCTTCGCGTTCGACATCGTCCCCGAGTTCAGGGTCAGGATGCCGTTGGCGTAGTCGATGTTTCCGACCGTCCCGCTGGCGGTCTTGAGCAGACCTGCGTCGTCAAAGATCGTGATGCCGTCCGTGCCGATGGTCAGTGACCCCGGCAAGCAACCGCCCGGGAGATTGAATTTGATGCTGGTCGTCCACGCGTGGCTGGCCGTGTAGCTCACCGCGACGGCCCCTGGTACTGGCAGTCCTGCTGCCGCATACGGCGGCACGAAGGAAATGGGCGTCTCGGTCTGCGCGCTCGGCACCAACTGCGTGTAGATCGAGGTGCCCTTGATCGTGAAGTCGCCGACGGCAGCGGCCTGCGTCAGCGGTACTACCCCGACGTAGGTTCCGGCGTCCGCCACGACCGTGTCGCGCGTCTTGGTGCTATTCGTGGCGCGAGTGAACGTGCGACTTGCGGGCGAGCCGGTGAAGTCGTAGCGCAGGGCGTCGCTGATGTCGACCGTGACGATGCTGGCCTTGTAGTCCTTGTCGCCGTCGTAGGTGAAGGTGCGCTCGACGACAGACACCGAGGTGGCCCGGATGTACTGCTCCTTCTGGGTGCCCAGTCCCTCGTTCTCGATCAAGACCAGCGTCTGGCCGACATTGGGAACGGTGTCGGTGGTGCGCTGGAAAAGCTGAATGACGCGCTGGCCCGCGATGTGGTTCTCGAACAGGTAGCCCGCCCACTCGGGTCCCTTGTTGAGGTAGGCCTCGATGCGGACTTGCGCCTGCTCGCGGGTATCGAAGGTTTTTTCGGTGCTGAATAGCGTGACGCTGACGCGCGCATCCTGCGGCGGCTCGGCCACGATCACGTTGGCACCGAAGTAGGTGTCGGTGTCGTCGGTCTGCACCGAGACAAAGGACTTGCGCAGGTTGACCCGGCCTCCGGCGCGGTCCAGTTCCGAGATGTCAGGGAAGATGGCGTTCGAGACGCCATCGGCGATGGTGTTGCCCGTGGGCGCGCCACCGCCCTCGGGCACGTCCGCCATCACGGCGGACTTCAGCAGTTTCACGTCGCCGGATTGGATCGGCATTTCAGATCTCCAGGAATCGAAGGGTCAGGCGATAGAAGTCGGTGTCGGCACGGGCCGGGATGCCCAGCACAGGCTCGGCTTCGATGGCCGTTTCCGTGTGGCGGAATGCCACGGTGAACGTGCGGCCATCGGAGAAGGTCAAGCCGAAGCGACCTGTGGCGCTGCCGACCGGAAGCGCGGCCCAGGCCCGCAGTTGCTCGACCGTGGCCCGCGTCACCCAGGCCATATCGGGTGCGCCCACCAGCGTGATGGGACGACCGGCTTGCCGGGTGGCAGACTGGATCAACAAGGCTCCGGTGATGAGGTAAGACGTGGTCGCCACGGCGGGCGACCACGCGTGCTCATCACTCCACAGCAAATCGTCAGGCAATGGCAAAGCCACCCCGGTTTCGAGGTTCGTCAGTTGCATCGGGAATCCTTCAGGCAGTGCGGGCGCGGGCAGCGTCCAACAGTTGCAGCAGACGAGACTCGTCTCGTGCGTCTACGGTGGCGTTTACCTTCTGCTGTCCCGAGGACAGTTCCACGCGCACCGTGCGGCTGGGCCCGGCATCGGCCGCCAACACGGGACGGGCCAGCCGCGACCCGCTGGGTTGCACCAGCCCACCCGTGGCGAAGCCCTGGACGCCCGCGAGCGCCCGACCAGCCAGGGCTTGCGCCGGGGCGGACAGGTTGTTGATCGCCTCGAAGAAGCCAGCGCCGTAGCGGGAAACGGCATCCTTGTTCACGACAAACTCGCCCGGCGTGAGCATCGCCGGGACGGTATCGGACTTGGCCATGCCGCCGCGCCGGTAGAACTCGCCCTGGTTCTGCTCCATGTAGTCGATCAGCTCGCGCTCCAGGTCTTTGCCCCAGAGCAGTGGCTGGGCCATCGCCTGCCGCCACGTCTGCTTGATGCGTTCCAGGTTCTGGCGCTCGTTGCCGGTGAGCGTCTTGCGGCTGATGAAGTCCTCCAGCGCACGCCGATCCTGCTGCGCCTGCTTGCCGTAGCTCTCCATCGTCTTGCTGCGCATGTCCAGACTGACCGAGGCACCGTAGTTCCACTGCAGCCAGCCCGTGTACTCGTTCATCCCTTGCAGGCCGAGGTCGATCATCTTCAGAGCTTCGACCGCCTCCCGGTTCTTCTTCGGGACTATCGGTTTGCCATCGGGATCGGTGCCTTGGGGGCGACCGTTGCCAAAGGCCTGCACGCGGCCGCCGACGGCGAATCGGGCAACACCGTTGGCCAGCCGGGAGAGCACACCGCCGCCGTACTTCTGCACCGCCGCCTTGCGAATCACGAAGGCACCGGCCTCCAAGGTGCGCGGCACCGTGTCGTGGTGGCCCGAACCGGGAACTGAGCCGCCGCTCATTCGGGGAAAGGCTGGGGCAACAGCACCGCCATCGGCGTAGCGGCGCACGCCACCGCCCACCAAACCGCCGGTCGCGTTTGCCTCCACCTTGCGCACGTAGATCGTGTGCGTGCTCGAGGTGTTGGCCCCGTTGAGACTCATGATCTCGGCGCGGGCCGCATCGGCGTTGGTACTGACCTGATGCCGGGACTCGGTCTGGATGCGATCCAGTGCCTTGATCATCCCCTCGACGTTGGTGATGGCAGCCTGCGCTTTCTCAGTTGCGACCTTCAGTTCGAACTGTGAGTTCTGGTCGGCGTAGGTCTTGAGCTTGTCCAGCGCCTCCTTGGCCTTGGACACGTCGGCATCGACCGGCAGCGTCTTGCCCTCTTTGAGCAGCTGCTCGTACTGCTGCAGCTTCTTCTCGGCCTCCTGCAAGTCGGCCTGAATCT
>SSSX01000289.1 GCA_015657735.1 Zoogloeaceae bacterium | reverse complement strand
GAGGTGCGGCTCCATCACAACGAAGCGCTGGATGCCCGCGATCTGGCCCGGCGCTGGACCCTGGCCTGCCAGGCCAGCCCGGCGACGCCGCGGCTGCGCGTCCGGTTTCCGGGCTGAGCGGGGCGCTCCGCCGGCGCGGGCAAGGCTTAGTCCCATCGGACGATGGCACCGGCCGGCGCCCTGCTTATGCTCGAAACCCTATCCAGGGCGGCGAACCGCCCGCAAGTACGAATCAGAGGAGAACACAGGTGAAAGTACTGGTCCCGGTGAAGCGGGTCGTCGATTACAACGTGAAGGTCCGCGTGCGCGGCGACAAGTCGGGCGTCGAGCTGAGTGGCGTCAAGATGGCGATCAACCCCTTCGACGAGATCGCCGTCGAGGAGGCGGTGCGTCTGCGCGAGGCCCAGCTGGTCGCCGAAGTGGTGGTGGTGAGCTGCGGCACTGCGGCGAGCCAGGAAACCCTGCGCACCGCGCTGGCGATGGGCGCCGACCGCGCGATCCTGGTCGAGTCCGACGCCGAGCTGCAGCCGCTGGCCGTGGCCCGCCTGCTGAAGGCGGTGGCCGACCGTGAGCAGCCGGGGCTGGTGATCTGCGGCAAGCAGGCCATCGACGACGACGCCAATCAGACCGGCCAGATGCTGGCCGCGCTGATGGGGGTGGGCCAGGCGGCCTGCGCGTCGAAGCTGGTGATGAGCGACGCGGCGATCGAGGTCACCCGCGAGGTGGACGGCGGGCTCGAAACGCTGGCCCTGCCGCTGCCGGCGGTGGTGACCGCCGACCTGCGCCTCAACGAGCCGCGCTACGCCACCCTGCCCAACATCATGAAGGCCAAGAAGAAGCCGCTCGAGACGCTGGCGGCGGCGGCCCTCGGCGTCGATGTGACGCCGCGCCTGCGCCACGGCCGCCACGACGAGCCGGCGCCGCGCAAGGCCGGCATCAAGGTGGCCGACGTGGCCGAGCTGGTGAGCCGGCTGAAGAACGAAGCAAAGCTGATTTGAGGAACACGCACATGAAGACGCTGGTGATTGCCGAACACGACAACCTGAATCTGGCCGGGGCCACCCGCCATGCGGTGACCGCCGCCGCCCGCCTCGGCGGCGAGGTGGAGCTGCTGGTGGCCGGCGAGTGCTGCGCGCCGGTTGCCGGGCAGGCCGCCCGGCTGGCCGGCGCCAGCCGCGTGATCCACGTGGATGCGCCGATCTACCGCGATCAGCTGGCCGAGAATCTCGCCGCGCTGGTGGTTTCTCTGGTAAAAGCCAGAGCCTGTGGAAACGTCGTGTGCGCCAGTTCGGCGTTCGGCAAGAACCTGACGCCCCGTGTCGCCGCGCTGCTCGACGTGGCGCCGGTTTCCGACGTGACGCAGATCTTCGCTCGCGGGCGCTATGTGCGGCCGATCTACGCCGGCAACGTGCTGGTCAGCGTCGAATCCGACGAGCCGGTGCAGGTGCTGACGGTGCGCGGCACCGCGTTCGACGCCGCCGGCGACGGTGCGGCGGCGCCGGTCGAGGAGGGCGCCGCGGGCGCCGATGTGGGTCTGAGCCGGCTGGTGAGCCGCGCCATCCGCCGCTCCGAGCGGCCCGAACTGGGCGCCGCCAAGATCGTGGTGTCGGGTGGCCGCGGGCTGGGCAGCGGCGAGAACTACCAACAGCTGCTCGCGCCGCTGGCCGACCGGCTCGGGGCGGCCCTCGGCGCCTCCCGCGCGGCGGTCGATGCGGGCTATGTACCGAACGATTTTCAGGTCGGGCAGACCGGCAAGATCGTCGCGCCCGGCCTTTATGTGGCAGTCGGCATTTCGGGGGCGATCCAGCACCTGGCGGGGATGAAGGATTCCGGCGTGATCGTCGCGATCAACAAGGATCCCGACGCGCCGATCTTCCAGGTTGCCGACTACGGGCTGGTGGGCGATCTGTTTGAGCTCGTCCCGGCGCTGACCGGCAGCGTGTGAGCGTGCGCCGCGCACTTTGGCCTGCACGCCGCGACGATTTGGGACTATACCGATATAAGCGTTGAAGGGGACACGGCTTGGCCAGCATCAATCTCGAAATCGCTGTTTACGATCGCATCGTCAGTGCACTCTACGATGCGGCCCTCGACAGCCGGCGCTGGGGCGCCGCCTTGGAACACTTTCGGGAGTTGTTCAAGGCCAACTACGTGACCCTGATCCTCAAGGTTCCGGATATGTCGGAGACCGGCCTGATGATCTCGGTGGGCGAGCTGCCCGGCGGCATCGGCGGCAAGGTGGTCTATCACACCTACCAGCACACCACGACGCCGTTCGTGAACCAGCCGGCCGACAAGGTGTTCACGGTGGGCGATCTGATGAGCGAGTCGGAGTGGCGACGCCCTATTTCATCCACTGGTGCCAGCCCTACAACGTTTTCCACGTGATGGGGGTCGATATCTCGACGCCCGAATCCGGCAAATTGCGTTTCCGCATCACCCGCCCGGAAGACGCGCCGGGTTTCTCGGCGGAGGAGCGCTCGCTGTGCGAGGCGCTGCTGCCGCACCTGCGGCGCGCGCTGCACATGCACAATCTGCTCGATCGCAGCGAATCGCTGGGCACCCTTTACTCCAAGGCGATCGGCCGCCTGTCGGTGGCCACCATCGTTCTCGATGAAACCGGCAAGGTGCTCGACCAGAACCTGATCGCCCAGGACATCCTGGCCAGCGGCGACGGGCTCAAGCTGGTGGGCGGGCGCCTCGAGGCCACCTACCCGAGCGACAACCGGGCCCTGCAGCAGCTCATCCGCAACGCCTTTGCGCAGCAGTCGGGCGACCGGGTGGTGCCGTCCGAGGCGATGTCGGTGTCGCGGCCGTCGGGGTTGGTCAGTCTCGGCGTGGTGATCGAGCAGGTGCCGTCCGGCGAGTGGGCCGAGGGCAAGGGCAAGCCGTCGGTGGTGGTGTATATCCGCGACGCGGCCGGCAAGTCGCTGGCCAGCACCACGGTCGCCAAGCAGCTCTTCAACCTCACGCCGGCCGAAACGGGGCTCGCCATGGAACTGGCCAACGGCTTGTCCCTCGAGGAAGCCGCCGAGGTGCTCAACATCCGCCGCAACACGGCGCGGGCGCATCTGCGTTCGATCTTCTCCAAGACCGGTGTGCGCCGTCAGACCGAGCTGGTGCGGATCATGCTCAACAGCGTGGCGGCGCTCAGCCACCGCTGAGCGCCGGCCGGGCCGGGCGCGTCAGCGCAGCGGGCCGGTGTAGGCGCCGACGGCGACGATCTGGCGGCCGACGCGGACGAACCAGGTCTGCTTGCGTTCCAGTTTGTGGGTCACCGGGTTGCGCCAGGCGTATTCGAGGCTGCCCTCGTCGCGGTTGCGCGCGGCCTGCAGCATGTCGCGGACGAAGGGTTTGCCGTTGGCGTCGACCAGTTCGCCGACCTGCCGGCCGACCATCCGCGGCATGCCGCCATGGGCGCGGATCACCTGCCGGTCCATGTCGAGCACGAAGACGTAGAGATCGTCGCGGACGAAGCTGCCGTTGAGGTCGTTGAAGCGCTCAAGGGCCCGTTCGCCGTACTGCCTGAGCTCGTGCACGGCGGCCCACAGCAGTGAGCGCGCCTGCTCGGGCGTGGCCCGCGGCGAGTAATAGCCGACCACCAGGATGACGTCGCCGACCGCCCGGTAGGTGGCGGTCTTGCGCTCGTCGAGCCCCGAGCCGGGATTCAGCCAGTGATAGTCCACCAGGCCGCTGCGGCCGTTTTTCGCACCGTCGAGAATCTCGCGGAAGAAGGGCTTGCCGCGGGTGTCGCTCATGTCGCGCACGTTGCGCCCGATCAGCGCGACCGACGAGCCGCCGCTGGCCAGGAAATTGCCGGCCGGGTCGAGCACATACACGTACAGCGAGCCGTCGCGCAGCTCGCCGGAGTGGCTGACCGTGGCATGCGCCCGCGGACCGTTGGCGCGGTAGAAGGCCTCGGCCTTGTCGAGCAGCGCCTCCGCCCGGGCGATCTCGGGATTGGCGGCCAGCACCGGTTGACCGGGCGTTGCCGACGGATCGGCCGCCAGTCCGGTGGCGGGCAGGCCGGCGCAGGTCAACAAGCCGGCGGCGAGGAACAGGGGGCGAAGGCGGATCATGTGTGAGGAGTCCCGGTGTGGAATGGGAAAGAGCCATTGCGGGACGATTGTAAGTGCGGGCGGGCGGGGGCCTTGTAGTCCGGGCGGACGATGTCCGGGCGCGGCGCCGCGCACATACTGGCGGGATTCGGCGTGCGCCCCGCACGCCCGCCTTGCCACGCACAGGAGATCGCCCATGCCCACCACCGTCGTCACCGGTTCCGCCTCCGGCATCGGCGCCGCCGTCCGCCGCCGCCTGCAGTCCGCCGGTCATCGCGTCATCGGCATCGACCGCGCCGACGCCGACATCGTTGCCGATCTGTCCTCCCGCGCCGGCCGCCAGGCGGCCGCCAGCGCCGCGGCGGCGGCGTGCGGCGGCGTGCTCGATGGCCTGGTGTGTTGCGCCGGGCTGGGCGTGACGGCGCCGTCGGCCGGGCTGATCGTGGCGGTCAATTACTTCGGGATGAGCGAACTGGTGGACGGTCTGGCCGCTTGCCTGCACAAGGGCGAGGCCCCGGCGGCGCTGCTGGTGGGGTCGGTGGCCGGCGCGCAGCCCGGGGTGGAGCGCCTGCCGCTCGTCGAAACCCTGCTGGCCGGGGACGAGCCGCGCGCGGTTGCCGAGGCCGATGCGCTGGCCCAGCCGGCGGCCGTCTATGCGGCCTCGAAGTTCGCGATCAGCGCCTTTGCGCGGCGCAAGGCGGTGGAGTGGGGGCGGCTCGGCATCCGTCTCAACGTGGTCGCCCCGGGCGCCGTCGAGACGCCGCTGCACAAGGCTTCGCTGGACGATCCGCGCTTCGGCCAGGCGGTGAAGAATTTCGTGGCGCCCCTCGGCCGCGCCGGCCAGCCGGACGAGATCGCCCGGGTGGTGGAATTCCTGCAGTCGCCCGCGGCGAGCTTCGTGCACGGGGCGGTGATGTTCGTCGATGGCGGCATGGACGCGATGATCCGGCCGCAACGCTTCTGACCCGCGCCTGCACCGTTTTCGGGCCGGTCGCTGCCGGTTCCGGGAGGACGCCGAAACAGGCGGGAGTGGTGCGACATCCTCCCTCTCCGCAACGATTTCCCATTCCCGCGGCGTCCTCCCGTTTTTATCGCCGCCGCTGTGCCGGCGGCTTCAGTGACTGGTGCCTTCCGAGCGCTGGATCTTGTTGAACAGGTTGTACTTGCCGATCGGCTTGCTGGCCGGCAGACGCTTGATCTCCTTGAAGGTGGCGGCGTCGAGGAAGATCAGCGCGCCGTCCTTTTCCATCAGGCTGGCGATCACGTAGCGGCCGTGGCGGTCGAATTCCACATGCGCGAAAGTCTTGCCCGGTTCGGGGGTGATCCGCGCGACGACCTGCAGGCTGTGCTTGTCGATGACCTGCAGGGTGTCCTTGGCGGTGGGGCTCATCATCGAATCGACCCACGCGTAGGGGCTCGTCTCATGGCTGCGCAGGAAGAAGCCCGGGCCGAGGGTCGGGATCGTCGCGACGGTCTGCCAGTTCTGCATGTCGATGACGCTGACCTGGGCGTCCTTCAGGTTGGTGCTGGCCACCACCCGGCGGCCGTCGCGCAGCCACGAGATGCCCGAGCCGAGATGCGGCATGCCGGGCAGATCGAGCGCGGCGATCGGCCGGCGCACTGTGAGGTTGACCACCTGGCCGCGGCCCTCGCGGCTGGCGCCGACCAGATTGGCGTAGTCTTGGGTGAAGAAGAAATCGTCGAGCGGCACCTCGAGCACCGTGCGGCGCGGGTTGAGGTAGCCCGGCGTGGCGATCGCCTCGCCCATCTTGTAGTCGTGCACGTAACCGTCGAAGAAGGGTTTGGCCTGCGGGTCGTAGGAGATTTCCCAGATTTCGGGCAGATCCTTGAGGCCGGCGATGAAGCTCTTGCGCGGCGCCGCGTCGTACACCGCCGAGATGCGCGAGGTGGCGTCGCCTTTCAGGTTGCGGCCGTCGATGAGCTTGATCAGGCGCAGCTCGGCGTCGAAAATCGCCAGGTTGCCGGGCAGGTAGTTGGCCACCGCCACGTAGCGGCCGTCGCCCGACACCGCGGCGTTGCGGGTGTTGAGGCCGGCGCGCACCTCGGCGACGATCTTCAGGTTCCAGATGTCGAACTTGCTGATCCAGCCGTCCCGCGAGGCGAAGAACACGTAGCGCCCGTCCGGCGTGAACTTCGGCCCGCCGTGCAGTGCGTAGCGCGACGGGAAGCGGTGGATGCGTTCCATGCGGTCGCCGTCGAGGACGCTGACGTGATGGTCGCCGGCCTCGACGACGATGAAGAGGTTCATCGGGTCGGCCTTCGCCACCGCGCCCTGGCGCGCGTCGGGCAGGCTGCCGGGCGGATAGGGCTCGACCCGCGAGGCGCGGATGTCGGCCTCGCTCCAGCTCGGTGCCGGGCTCACCGGCGAGTAGATCCAGCCCGCCAGCGCGTCGATCTCGTCGGCCGACAGGGTCGCGCCGAAGGCCGGCATCTGGGTCGCCGCGCGGCCGTCGCGGATGGTCGCGACGGCGTCCTTGCGCTTCAGGCGTTCGAGGCTTTCCGGCAGCAGGGCCGGGCCCATCGCGCCGAGGCGGCCGGTGCCGTGGCAGCTGGCGCAGTGCTGGGCGAACAGTGCCGGGGCATCGGCACGGGCCGGCCCGCCGAGGGCCAGCGCGGACAGCGCCAGGGCGGAGAAAAGACGTTTCATCGCGTGATTCCTTGGAGGGGCGAGTTCGTTGGCGCTGTTCGCGTCAGGAGCGCCGGCGTCTGTCCCGTAGGGGCGAATTCAGTCGCCCGCGAACTTCGATGACCGGCTGAGGGCGAATGAATTCGCCCCTACGGGAGGATGGATCGCCCGGTGGCGGTTTTTCCGAACCAACGAATGCGCCCCGACGGGTCAGGTGGCGGGCTGGAGGCGTACCCACGGCTTCACCTCCAGCCGCGCGCCGTCGGCGATGCCGATCTCGGCGTTGGCGAGGTAGCAGCCGGGGTCTTCCTGCCACGGGTCGCCGGTGAGCTGCTGGGCGCGCACGCGGGTGTTGCCGTTGCACATGGCGAGGTAGCGGCAGTCGGCGCAGCGCCCGCCGACCGGCCGCGGCGACTGCTTGAGGCCGGCCATCAGCGGGTCGGACAGATCCGTCCAGATGTCGCCGAAGCTGCGCTCGCGGACGTTGCCGAGGGTGTGGTGCCACCACATCGTGTCGGGGTGCACATTGCCCAGGTTGTCGATGTTGGCCACGTTGACGCCGCTCGAGTTGCCGCCCCACTGCAGCAGCTTGGCCTCGACGTGGGCGGCGCGCTCGGGGAAGCGGCGGCGCACCCACTGCAGGAAGAAGGGGCCGTCGGCATCGTTGTTGCCGGTGGTGAAATCGCGGACGAGGCCGCGCTGTTCGTAATCGAGCGCGGTCTCGAAGAGCAGCTCCATCGCCTCGCGGGTCAGCACGTGGCGGGCGTCGTCGGCGCGATGCTTGTTGCCGCGGCCGGCGTAGTTGAGGTGCGAGAAGTAGAAGCGGTCGATGCCTTCGTCCTCGACCAGCTGCAGCACGCCGGGCAGGTCGGCGGCGTTGTCCTGGGTCATCGTGAAGCGCACGCCGACCTTCACGCCGAGCTCGCGGCACAGGCGCAGGCCGGCGAGGGAGCGCTCGAAGGCGCCGTCGAGGCGGCGGAACTTGTCGTGGGTTGCGCGGATGCCGTCGAGGCTGACGCCCACGTAATCGAAGTCGGCGGCGGCGATGCGCCCGATGTTGGCGGCGTCGATCAGCGTGCCGTTGGACGACAGGCCGACGTAGAAACCCATCGCCTTGGCGCGCCCGGCGATCTCGAAGATGTCCGGCCGCAGCAGCGGCTCGCCGCCGGAGAGGATCAGCACCGGCACCCGGAAGGCTTTCAGCGCGTCCATCGTCGAGAACACCTCGGCGGTGGATAGCTCGCCCGCGAAGTCGGTGTCGGCGGAGATCGAGTAACAGTGCTTGCAGGTCAGGTTGCAGCGCCGGATCAGGTTCCAGATCACCACCGGCCCGGGCGGATTGCGCTTGGGCCCGAGCGGGGTCGGTGCGGTGATTTCGCGGACATAGCTGGAAATGCGGAACATGGCACGACTCTCCGGATGGGATGAGGCGATTGTCGGCGCTGGTACGGGCCGGGAGCCTTGACGGGAATCAACGGTACCCCAAGGGCACGCGCCGGCGCCGCGCTAGCGTGTCCCCCACGGCATCACCGGCACCGTCGAGATGCTGTTGGCCGGCGCGCCCTCGATGAGCTTGCGGCTGATCGCCAGGTAGACCAGCGTGTTGTTGTCCTTGTCGAACAGGCGGACGATGCGGGTTTCCTTGAACACCAGCGAGGTATCCTCGGAGAACACCGTTTCGCTCTCCGGCAGCCGCGCCGGCAGGCTGATCGGGCCGGTCTGGCGGCAGGCGAGGGAGAACTGCGACGGGTCCTGGGCCAGGCCGAGGCTGCCCGATACGCCGCCGGTGCGGGCCTGGCTGACGTGGCAGGTCACGCCGGGCACCTTGGCGTCATGGAAGGCTTCGACGCACACCTTGTGGTTGGCGCCGATCAGCTTCCAGGTGGTGGTGACGCAGCCCACTTCGTCGGCGACGGCGCCGCCGGCGGCGAGCGACAGGAGGACGGCGGCGGCGGGAAGGCGTTGGCGCAGCATCGGCGATTTCCTTTCTGACAGAATGGGGGCTTCCGGCCGTGCCGGATGTCATCCGGGCTACTTTACTCCAAACACCCATGGCCATTGTCCATCCCGAAGGCTGGCAGGCGCTCGGCGCCAGCGGCGCGGCGGCCCGCGAGATCGAGACCCTGACGGTCCTCGCCGACGGTCTGTCCGACGACTACACGATCTTCCACGGCGTGCACTGGACGCGGGTCGCCCACGGCAGCTATGCCATCGTCGGCGAGATCGACTTCGCGATCGTCGGCCCGACCGGCAAGCTGCTGCTCGTCGAGCAGAAGTCGGGCTTTCTCGCCGAGACGCCGGAAGGCCTCGTCAAGCGCTACGCGAAGAAGGAAAAAAGCGTGCCGCTGCAGCTGGCGCGCACCGTCGACGCGCTGACCCGGCGCCTGCGCACGGTCTGCGCCGACGAGCCGGTGTGGGTCGACGCGCTGCTGTACTGCCCCGATTACGTGGTGCGCTCGCCCGGCAGCGCCGGCATCGACCCGGCGCGCATCGTCGATGCGACGCGGCGCGAGCACCTGCTCCACATCGTGCGTACGATCCTGCCGGCCGGCGGCGAACGTCTGGCGAGCCGGCCCCGCATCGAGCGCTTCCTCGGCGATGTGCTGCAGCTGGTGCCGGAGGTACACGCCGTCGTCGGCGAAGCCCACGCACTGTACACCCGGCTCTCCGGCGGGCTGGCGGCGTGGGCGCGGCGCATCGAGTGCACGCCGTTCCGCGTGCGCGTGATCGGCACCGCCGGTTCGGGCAAGACCCAGCTGGCGATGGCCGTCTACCGCGACGCGCTGGCTGCCGGCCGGCGCCCGCTGTACGTCTGCTACAACCGTCCGCTGGCCGATCACATCGCGCTGATCGCGCCGCCCGGCGGCGAGGTGGCGAGCTACCACCAGCTCGCCGACCGCCTCGGCCGGGCGCGTGGCCGGGTGCCGGATTTCAGCCGCCCCGATGCCTTCCGCCAGCTGGAGGCCGAACTCGACACCTGCCAGCCGGCCGACGCCGAGTGCGTCGACGAACTGATCATCGACGAGGGGCAGGATTTCGAGGCCGGCTGGGCCGCCAACCTGCTGCGCTTCCTGCGCCCCGGCGGGCGCGCCTGGTGGCTCGAGGACCCGCTGCAGAACTTGTACGAGCGTCCGCCGGTGGCGCTGCGGGGCTGGGTCACGCTGCGCTCGGACATCAACTACCGCAGCCCGCGCGACGTCCTCGGCGCCCTCAACCGGCTGCTGCCGGGCCAGCCGGTCGAGGCCGGCAGCCCGCTGGCCGGCTCGGAGCTCGACATCCTCAGCTACGACAGCGCCGACGAACTCGTCAGCCGCTCGGTGCACGCCATCACCCGCGCCATCGGCCTCGGCTTCCGGCGCAGCCACATTGCGCTGATCAGTTACCGCGGCCGGGAGCACTCGGCGCTGACGCCGGTCACCCGCCTCGGGCCGTATCCGCTGCGAGCGCCCACCGGTCGTTACGACCTGCTCGGCAACCCGATCCTCACCGACGGCGATATCCTCATCGACTCGGTGCACCGCTTCAAGGGCCGCGCCGCGCCCTGCGTGATCCTCACCGAGATCGATTTCGAGCGGCTCGACGACAAGGCCATCCGCCGCCTTTTCGTCGGCGCCACGCGGGCCACGCTGAAGCTGACGCTGGTCGTGTCGACCCGCGCCGCCGCGGCCCTGCTCGAGCGACTCGGCGACCCCCGCTGACTGTGGAGATGACGATGACGACCCACTGCTTTACCTACGGCTCGCTGATGTGCGAGGACATCATGAGCGCGGTGTGCGGCGCCCGCGCCGCCGCGCTGCCGGCCCGGCTCGACGGTTTTTGCCGCCATCCGGTGAGCGGGCAGGACTACCCCGGCATGGTGCCGGCGCCGGATGGCGCGGTCGACGGCGTGCTCTACCTCGACCTGCCCGACGCCGCCTGGCCGCGGCTGGACGCCTTCGAAGGCGACGAGTACCACCGCCAGCGCGTCGAGGTGCAG
>SSSX01000288.1 GCA_015657735.1 Zoogloeaceae bacterium | reverse complement strand
GTCGGGGCGGCGATGTCCTGGTAGCGCACGTAGGGCGGGTTGCCGATCACGGTGTCGAATTTTTCGCTCTCGGGATAGGCGAAGAAATCGATGTTGAGGGCGCCGGGCGGACAGTGCTGCGGGTCCACCTCGATGCCGACGACGTGATGCAGCTGGCGCAGAAAGGCGCCGTCGCCGCACGACGGCTCCAGCACCCGGCCGGTGTTGTGGCGCAGGCGCAGCATCGTGCGCACGACGGCGTCGGGCGTGAACACCTGGCCGAGGGTCGCGGCGTCGGTCGGTGGCGGGGCGGTGGGGAGGGTGTCGGGGGAGGGCTGCATCGCGGGCGGCGGCAAGGGCGGAAGCGCGAGCATTTTGCAGGAAGCGGGCCGGCGCGGCCAGTGGCGGGGCGTGGGGGCGGCGCCGGGCGCGGCGGCGGAGACAGCCGGCCGGGTGCGCCACAAGGCTACGCAAGTTGCGTGCCGAAATGCCGAAAGGATGGACTTGCAAATGTAAAATAAGTATTCTGGCAGTCTTTTTGGCAGCGCCCGCCGTAGACTTCAGGCTGCCGCCGATTTCCGTGAAAGTGTCCGATGAGTCACCCCGCTCCGATCAGTCTGTCATTACCCTTCGTCTGGCGTGGCCGCCGTCTGTTTGCGGTGCCGCTGCGCCTGGCGG
Organism: Zoogloeaceae bacterium; assembly: GCA_015657735.1. GTDB lineage: Bacteria > Pseudomonadota > Gammaproteobacteria > Burkholderiales > Rhodocyclaceae > Zoogloea. The sequence goes on along the minus strand of SSSX01000288.1, from coordinate 1,585 downwards.
TGTGCGAGGCGCCGCTGCCGGCGGTGCTCGACGGGGCGGCCCGTCAGTTGTCGGAGCAGGCCATGCCGGCCGGGATCGACGGCCTGTTGCTGCGCGACGTCGTCGACGAAGGCTGGCGCACCCATGCCGTGCACGACGACCGCATCGCCTATGTGTTGAGCCGCGATGTGTGGCTGTACCTGACCTGTGCGGGGAGCTACGAGCGCTTTCTGGAAGGCCGCTTCTCGGTCAAGACGCGGGAATCCTTCGCGCGGGACGAGGCGCGCTTCGTCGACGAGTTCGGCGTCGGCGGCGGGCTCGATCTGCGGGCGTACCGCGGCCCCGCGCAACTGGCCGAGTTCCGGCGCCAGGTTGCGGCGCTCGGCGCGGCTGGCAACGGGCCGGAGTCCGTTCCGGGCGACGCTGCCGACGCCGCCCGCGCCTTCGTGCTGTTCGCGCGCGGCGAGGCGGTGGCCTGGGTGTGTCTGCTGGCGGTTGGCGAGGTGCTGCATTACGCCGGTTCCGGCGAGCGCGAGGATTTCCGGCAATGGTCGGCGGGCAGCATCGTGCAGCGCCATGCCTTCGGATGCCTGTTTGCCGATCCGGCCTTCCGCTACGTGGATTTCCGTCCCGGCGAGAGCGAACTGAAACGCCAGTTCGCCAACGGCGCGGTGCGCAGTGCGGTGGTGTTGCACCTGCGCCGCAGTCTGCGCAATCGCGTGCTGCTGGCGGCGCATGCCTTCCTGCAGCGGCGCGGCGCCGGGGCGGGCGGGGCGCCGGAGGCATCCGACGGCTTGCGGGCGCCGTTCGCGGCGCGGGGTTGAGCCGCCCGTTCAGGCGGCGAGGAAGAGCATCAGCAGTTCGTTGAGGAAGTGACGGCCGCGGGTCGTCGGGCGGATGGTGTCGCCCTCCACCTCGACGAGACCCTGCTGGCGGGCCTTGAGCAGCCCGGCCTCGGCGGCCTCGAAGGGCAGGCCGGTGCGTTCGGCGAACAGGCGCCGCGGGAAGCCGCGGTTGAGGCGCAGGGCGTTCATCATGAACTCGAACGGCAGCTCGGCGGCGCCGATGCTGCGCCGCTCCTGCACGAAGCGGCCATCGTGGCGGGCGGCGAGGTAGGCCGCCGGGTGCCGCGGGCGTGTCTCGCGGACGATGCCTTCGTGCGACGACAGTTTGCCGTGCGCGCCGGCGCCGATGCCCAGGTAGTCGCCGAACGTCCAGTAGTTGAGGTTGTGACGGCATTCGCGGTTCGGGCGGGCGAAGGCCGAGGTTTCGTAGTGACCGTAGCCGGCGTCCTGCAGGCGGCCCTCGATGCGGTCCTGCATGTCGGCCGATGCGTCCGGATCGGGTAGCGCCGGCGGGTTGGCGGCAAACGCGGTGTTCGGCTCGAGGGTCAGGTGGTAGCACGACAGATGGGCCGGGCCGAGGGCCAGCGCGGTGCCGAGGTCGGCCTCGGCTTCGGCGAGGGTCTGGCCGGGCAGCGCGTACATCAGGTCGAGGTTGACCCGCTCGAAGTGGGTCAGCGCGGCTTCGGCGGCGGCGATCGCGTCGGCGCGGCCGTGGATGCGCCCGAGCGCCTGCAGGTGGCGTTCGTCGAAGCTCTGGATGC
>SSSX01000287.1 GCA_015657735.1 Zoogloeaceae bacterium | reverse complement strand
TGTCCATCGCCTCGCCCGGCCACCAGTGCAGGAACTCCATCGGCTGCCCCGGCTCGCGCACCGCCGGCAGCGCCGCCCGCCGCGCCGCGCCGCCGGCCAGCCAGCGGCCAACCCACGGCACCAGGTTCGCCTCGCCGCGCCACGGCCAGCAGAAGGCCACGCAGCGGGGCGCGAGTCGCGCCACGAGGGCGTCGAGATGGGTTTCGAGACGCGCCGTCAGGGCTTCGCGCGCGGCGTCGGGCAGCGCCTCGCGGGCGGCGATGCGGGCGTTGCGGAGGTTTTTGCGCAAGGCGGAAAATTCCGCCTCGGATCGGGCTTCCGGGACGGGGAAGGGTGAACTCACTGTGCTATTCTCCGGCGGCATTTTGGCGAGACGTCGAGCAATGAAGAATAGCGCGTGGGCCGTTGTGGCGGCAGTTTTGTGGATGGCCTTGCCGGCCAGTGGCGACCCCGGCGACGAACGGATCCTGCAAGCCCGGGACGCCGCCCGCGCCGGCGACCGCAACCGCCTGGCCCAGTACGCCGTGCCCGCCGGCCACGTGCTCGATCCCTACCCCGAATACTGGGCCTTGGCGGGCCAGCTGGCCCGCCCGGGCGGCGACGTCGATTCCGCCCGCCTTCGCGATTTCCTGCAGCGCAACGCCGGCAGCTGGCTGGCCGAGAAGCTGCGCGGCGAATGGCTGCGCCAGCTCGGCAAGCGCGGCGACTTCGGCCCGCTGCTGGCCGAATTCGACGCGCTCGAACAGCCCGAGCAGGATCTGAAGTGCTACCACTACCAGGCCCGCCTCAACAGCGGCGACCCGGCGCTGCTGGAGGAAGTCCGGCCGCTGTGGTTCACCCTCGTCGACACGCCGGAGAGCTGCATCCCGATCCTGCGGGCGCTGGTCGCCGAGGCGCTGGTGAGCCCCGACGAAATCTGGGGGCGGGTACGCCGCCTGATGGAAGCCAAGCGCACCACCGGGGCCCGCGCAGTGGCGGCCTGGCTGCCGGCCGACCAGCTGCCCGGCCCCGGCGATCTCGACCGCGCCGGCGCCAACCCGTCCACCTGGCTCGACCGCCTGCCCGCCAACTTCTCGGCCAGCCGCGCCGGCCGCGAACTGGCGCTGATCGCCCTGGCCCGCCTGGCCCGCGACGACCCGCAGGGCGCCTACGCGCGCTATCTCGGCATCAACGAACGTTTCTCGGCCGCCGAACGCAGCTACGCGCTCGGCCAGATCGCCTGGCAGGCGGCGAGCCGGCTGCTGCCCGACGCCAACGCCTGGTTCAAGGCCGCCGGCGACATCCCGATGGCCGAGGAGCAGGCCGCCTGGCGCGTGCGCGCGGCGCTGCGGGCCGGCGACTGGAAAGCGGTGCGCGGCGCAGTCGAAGCGATGCCGGCCGAGCTGCGCGCGCAGCCCGACTGGACCTACTGGCTGGGCCGTGCCAACCAGGCGCAGGGCAACCGGGAGGCGGCGCGCAAGGAATTCGAACGCATCGCCGGCCACCCGACCTTCTACAGCATCCTCGCCGACGAGGAACTCGGCCGCGGTTTCACGCTGCCGAAGAAGGCCCGCGCGACGAGTACCGAGGAATTCGAGCAGGCCCGCCAGAACCCGGGCATCCAGCGCGCCATCGCGCTGTTCCGTCTCGACATGCGCAGCGAGGGCACCCGCGAATGGAACTGGACGATGCGCAACCGGGACGACCGCTTCCTGCTCGCCGCCGCCCAGCTCGCCCAGCAGCTCGGCATCTACGACCGCGCCATCAACGCCGCCGACAAGACCCGCAGCGAGCACGACTACAGCCTGCGCTACCTCGCCCCGTACCGCGAGCGCATCGAGCCCAACGCCCGGAGCCGCGACCTCGACACCGGCTGGGTGTATGGCCTGATGCGCCAGGAGAGCCGCTTCGTCACCGCCGCCCGTTCCGGCGTCGGCGCCCAGGGCCTGATGCAGATCATGCCGGCCACCGGCAAGTGGGTCGCCGGCAAGCTCGGCATGAGCGGCTACAACGTCGGCTGGCTGCAGGACCCGGACACCAACGTGATGCTCGGCACCACCTACATGCGGATGGTGCTCGAGGGCCTCGACAACCACCCGGTGCTGGCCTCCGCCGCCTACAACGCCGGCCCCGGCCGGGCCAAGAAGTGGAAGGACGTGAAGCCGCTCGAAGGCGCGATCTACGCCGAAAGCATCCCCTTCAACGAAACCCGCGACTACGTGAAGAAGGTGATGGCCAACTCGATCGTCTACGCCGCACTGCTCGACGGCCGCGCCCCGTCGCTCAAGGCCCGGCTCGGCGTCGTCGCGGCGAGCGACGGCAGCGGTGCCGGGCTGGGCAGCCCGGCGCCCGGCGCCGGGCTTGGCGAGTGAGGCGGCGCGGGCGCTTTTTTGTGGCGGCGGGCCGGAATTTCCGGCCGTCCGGCGAATCAATGAGGCATACCCCGGAGCGTCGAGGAGAGTTCCCATGCGTCCCGTCCGCAAAGTCCTGATCGTCGGTGGCAGCGGCTTCGTCGGCACGGCGGTGGCCGCCCGCCTCGCCCGCGACGGCGTCGCGCTGGTGGTGCCGACGCGCCGGCGCGAGCGCGTCCGCCACCTCCTGACGCTGCCGACCGTCGACGTGGTCGAGGCCGACGTCTTCGATCCGGCCGCGCTGGCGCAGCTGATGGACGGCGTCGACGCGGTGGTCAGCCTCGTCGGCGTGCTGCATTCCCGCCCCGGTTCGCCGTGGGGGCCGGATTTCGGGCGTGCCCACGTCGAACTGCCGACCCGTCTGGTGGCCGCTGCGCGCCGCGCCGGCGTCGGGCGCATCGTGCATGTTAGCGCGCTCGGCGCCGATCCCGCCGGGCCGTCGGAATACCAGCGCTCCAAAGCGGCCGGCGAGGCGGCGATCCGCGCCGCGGGGCCCGAGGTGGAATGGACGATCCTGCGTCCGTCGGTGATCTTCGGGCCCGGCGACCGCTTCCTGAACCTTTTCGCCGGCCTCCTGCAGCGCTTCCCGCTGCTCCCGCTGGGCGGCGCCGGGGCGCGCTTCCAGCCGGTTTTCGTCGGCGACGTGGCGGAGGTCATCGCGGCCGCCCTCGTCCGCCCCGATGCCGCCGGCCAGGTCGTCGAGATGGCCGGCCCGACGGTATACACGCTGCGCCAGCTGGTGGATTACGTCGGCACGCTGAGCGCTCATCCGCGCCCGGTGATTGGGCTGCCCGAAGGCCTGGCGATGCTGCAGGCGGCCGTCCTCGAATGTCTGCCCGGCCCGCTGATGAGCCGCGACAACGTCCGCTCGATGCGCGTCGACAACGTCGCGAGCGGCGCCCCGCAGCCCTGGGGGCGCCAGCCGACGGCGCTCGAATCGGTCGCCCCCGGCTGGCTCGGGCGCGCCAACCGGCGCGCGCGCTTCGCCGCCTGGCTGTTGAGACGGGAGTGAGCGCGGACATGCAGATTTACTGTGTCGGCGGGGCGATCCGCGACGAGCTGCTCGGCCTGCCGGTCAAGGATCGGGACTGGGTCGTCGTCGGCGCCACGCCCGAGCAGCTGCTGGCCGAAGGCTACAAGCCGGTCGGCAAGGATTTTCCGGTCTTCCTGCACCCGCGCAGCCGCGATGAGTACGCGCTGGCCCGCACCGAGCGCAAGACGGCGCCCGGTTACGCCGGCTTCGTGTTCCACACCGATCCGGCGGTGACCCTCGAGGAAGACCTGGCCCGCCGCGACCTGACCATCAACGCCATCGCGCGGGCCGCCGACGGCTGCCTGGTCGATCCCTACGGCGGCCGCGCCGACCTCGCCGCGCGCCTGTTCCGCCATGTCAGCCCGGCCTTTGCCGAAGACCCGGTGCGCATCCTGCGGCTGGCCCGCTTCGCCGCGCGCTTCGCCGATTTCCGCGTGGCGCCGGAAACCCTGGCGCTGATGCGCGCGATGGTGGCCGCCGGCGAAGTCGACGCACTGGTGCCCGAGCGGGTCTGGCAGGAGATCGCCCGCGGCCTGATGGAAGCCCGCCCGTCGCGGATGATCGAGGTGCTGCGCGAGTGCGGCGCACTGGCCCGCCTGCTGCCCGAGGTCGACCGCCTGTTCGGCGTGCCGCAGCCGCCGCAACACCACCCCGAAGTGGACTGCGGCGTGCACCTGCTGCTGGTCATCGACGAGGCGGCCGCTGCCGGCCAGCCGCTGCCGGTGCGCCTCGCCTGCCTGCTGCATGATCTTGGCAAGGGGCTCACGCCGGCCGAACTGCTGCCGCGCCACCACGGCCACGAAGCGACCGGCGAAGCGCTGGTCCGGCAGGTCTGCGCGCGCCTCAAGTGCCCGGCCGACTGCCGCGACCTGGCGCTGATGGTGGCCCGCGAGCACGGAGTCGTCCATCAGGCGCAGGTGCTCCGCGCCGCCACCGCGGTCAGGCTCGTCGAACGCTGCGACGGCCTGCGCCGGCCGGAACGCTTCGCCGCGCTGCTCGATGCCTGCGCCTGCGATTTCCACGGCCGCGGCGGCCATCGCGGGCGCCCCTATCCCCAGCGCGAGCGCCTGCTGGCCGTGCTGGCGGCGGTGCGCAGCGTGGATGCCGGCGCGATCGCCCGGCGCGTCGACGACAAGGCGCGCATCCCCGCCGAGCTGCACGCGGCGCGCGTCGCGGCGGTGAAGGCCGTGGTGGCCGACGGCGACACGATTGTTGACGATCTGCCGTCCGGGGGCTGCGGGTAATCCCACATTCGGCCCTTCGGGCTGCGACATACAATGCCGCCCAGCCATGTCCTCGACCCGACTCTTCCCCGCGTTCGCAGTGCCGCTCCAGCGGGTCGTGCTGTCGGCCCTCGCCCTTGCGGCGATGGCCGCCCCGGCGGCCCACGCGACCCAGATTCCGGCCTTCGCCGACGTCAAGGCCGGCACCCGACCGTCGGTGGCGGTGCTGCTCGCCCGCGACGGTACGCCGCTGGCCGAACGGCGGATCGACATGCGCGTGCGGCGCCTCGAATGGGTCGCGCTGGCGAGCCTGTCGCCGGCCCTCAAGGAAGCCCTGCTGGCCGCCGAGGACAAGCGCTTTTTCGAACATTCGGGCGTCGACTGGCGGGCTTTCGCCGGCTCGCTGTGGCACAACCTGTGGTACGACCGCAAGCGCGGCGCGTCGACGCTGTCGATGCAGCTCGCCGGCCTGCTCGATCCGGAGCTGGCCCTCGGCCGTGACGGCGCGCCACGCCGTTCGATCGGCCAGAAGTGGGATCAGGCCTTCGCCGC
>SSSX01000286.1 GCA_015657735.1 Zoogloeaceae bacterium | reverse complement strand
TTGAGCTTGAGCACCTCGACCTGCTCGGCATGGACCCGCGCCTGCAAGGCCTGGGCCTCGCGGCGCAGGCTGCCGAGGGCGTCCTGCAGGTTTGCGGCGAGCGCCTCGGCGGCGCCGACCGCCTCGCGGGCCATCGCGGCGGCTTCGTGGGCGGCGCTGACTTCGTCGCCGAGCTGGTCGATCTCGCGCTGACGCTCGATGACGCCGTGGGTGCGCGAGTCGGGTGCGTAGTGGATCAGCGCGTGACGGCCGAGCAGCCGGCCGTCGCGCGACACCAGCGTGGCGCCGGCCGGCAGGGCGTGGCGACGGTCCAGCCAGGCGCCCACATCGTCGGCGACGAAAACCCCGGCCAGCCACGCGGCCAGCACGCCCGCCAGTTCGCCGTCGGCGCCGACCCGCGCCGCCAGCGGCGTGCATCCCTCCGGCGCCGGCATGGTCGCGCCGCCGTCTGCCGGCGCACCGGCCAGCACGAAGGCGAAGGCGCCCGGCACCTTGTCGCCCAGCGCGGCCAGCGCCACCCTGGCGTCGTCGGCCGGCAGCGCCGCCAGCCGTTCGCGCAGCACCGCCTCGACGGCCAGCTCCCAGCCGGCGTCGACCCGGATGCGCTGCCACAGCGGCTTGAGGCCGTCGAGACGATGGCGTTTCAGCCAGTCGCCGAGCTGGCCCTGCACCTGCACCTTGTTCTGCAACTGCAGCAGCGCCTCGCGCCGCGCCCGCAGCTCGGTGGCGTGACGCTGGGCCTGGCGTTCGGCATCGACGGCCTGCTTGAGGGCGAACTGCGCGGCGGGCAACTGCGCCTGGGCCTCGGCGAGGCCCGACTGGCGCCCGGCCAGCGCGTCCTCGGCTTCGGCCAGCGCCGCTTCACGTTCGGCGATGGCGCGCAGATCGGGCGCGTGCACCGCCGCCTGCTCCTGCTGCAAGCGCGCGCGGCGCTGGGCGAGGGCGTCGAGCGCGCGCTCGCTGCTGGTCCGGTGGGTGTCCTCGACGCGGATCTGCTGCTCGGCCTGATTCAGCTCGCGGCGCACCGCCGCCGCCGCGGCGTCGGCAGCCGCCAGCGCCTCCTCGGCCGCGGGCAGCCGGTCGCCGACTTCGGCGTGACGGGCGTCGGCCTGCTCGGCGCGCAGTGCGGCATGGTCGAGCAGACCGTGCCAGCGCTCGCTGTCGGCGCCGAGGTTGTCAAGCTGGCTGCGCCACTGGGCGTCGTCCCGCTCGAGCTGGGCCAGACGGCTTTCGAGAATGCGCCGGCTGTCGCGCAGGCGGGCCAGCTCGCCTTCGAGGCGGGTCAGCTCCGAGCTCACCGCAAACAGCGCGCCCTGCGCCTGCTGGACGCCCTCGTTGGCGCCGAACTGGGCCTCACGGGCGGTGTCGAGGCGGCCTTCGAGTTCCTGCAGGTGCGACGAATCGGCCTCGATGCGCCGCGTCGCATCGGCCAGCTCGTCGGCCAGCCGGGCCCGCTCGGCGCGCGCCTCGTTGCGCTTCATCAGCCACAGCAGGTTCTGCCGTTCGGACAGGCTGGCGTTGAGCTGGCGGTACTTCTCGGCGATCGCCGCCTGGATTTCGAGCTTGCCGAGCTGCTGGCCGAGTTCGTTGCGGATGTCGTCGAGGCGGGTCAGGTTGTCGCGGGCGTCGGTCAGACGGCCCTCGGTTTCCTTGCGCCGCTCGCGGTATTTGGTGACGCCCGCGGCCTCCTCGAGAAAGCCGCGCACCTCCTCCGGCCGCGCCTCGATGATCCGCGAGATCATGCCCTGCTCGATGATCGCGTAGGCCCGCGGGCCGAGGCCGGTGCCGAGGAACAGGTCGATGACGTCCTTGCGGCGGACCTGCAGCCCGTTGATGTAATAGGTGGACTCCCCGCTGCGGTCGAGCACCCGCTTGACCGCCACCTCGGCGTACGGCTTCCATTGGCCGGCGGCCTTACCTTCGGCATTGTCGAAGACCAGCTCGACGCTCGCCCGCGACACCGGCTTGCGCGTCGTCGACCCGTTGAAGATCACATCCAGCATCGAGCCGCCGCGCAGCGCCGACGCCCGCGATTCGCCCAGCACCCAGCGCACGGCGTCGATGATGTTCGACTTGCCGCAGCCGTTCGGCCCGACGACGCCGACCAGATTGCCGGGCGTGAGCACGGTCGTCGGGTCGACGAAGGTCTTGAAGCCGGCGAGTTTGAGTTTGGCGAGACGCACGGAAATTCGGAAAAACGCAGAAAAAACCGGGGGAAACCGCAAAATTGCAGCGCTCATGCTGCACTGCCGCATGAGCGCTGGCCGCTATAATAGCACCGGTCCGAAATCAGGCCAGGGGCTTGTTTTTGCCCCACTTCTCGAGCCGCCCGCCCGTCCCGGGCCGAACACAGGAAATCCCCCGAACGTGAACCCGCACCTCCAGGATCTTCACCCCTACCCCTTCGAAAAACTGCGCGCGCTGTTCGACGGCATCGCGCCTCCGGCCGGCCTGTCGCCGATCCGCCTGTCGATCGGCGAACCCCAGCACGCCACGCCGGCCTTCATCCGCCAGACGCTGATCGACAACCTCGGCGGCCTGGCCAACTATCCGACCACCCAGGGTTCCGACGCGCTGCGCCAGTCCATCGCCGGCTGGCTCGAGCGCCGCTACGGCCTGCCGGCAGTCGACGCGGCGACCCAGGTGCTGCCGGTCAATGGCTCGCGTGAGGCCCTGTTTGCGTTCGCGCAGTGCGTCATCGACGGCACCCGGCCCGACGCGCTGGTGCTCAGCCCCAATCCCTTCTATCAGATCTACGAAGGCGCGGCCTACCTCGCCGGCGCCACGCCGTATTTCGTCAACAACCTGCCCGGCGACCGCTTCGCGTCGGATTTCGACGCCGTGCCCGAATCCGTCTGGCAGCGCGTCCAGCTGGTCTTCGTCTGCTCGCCCGGCAACCCGACCGGCAAGGTGCTGTCCTTCGACGAGTGGAAGAAGCTCTTCGAACTGTCCGACCGCTACGGCTTCGTGATCGCCGCCGACGAGTGCTACTCCGAGATCTATTTCGACGACGCCAGCCTGCCGATCGGCGGTCTCGAAGCGGCCCACCGCCTCGGCCGCAGCGATTTCCGCAATGTCGTGATGTTCTCCAGCCTGTCGAAGCGCTCCAACGTGCCGGGCATGCGCTCCGGCTTCGTCGCCGGCGACGCGGCGATTCTCAAGCGCTTCCTGCTCTACCGCACCTACCACGGCTGCGCGATGAGTCCGGCGGTGCAGGCCGCCTCCGCCGCGGCCTGGAACGATGAAGCCCACGTCGCCGAAAACCGCCGCCAGTATCGCGAGAAATTCGCCGTCGTCACACCGATGCTGGCCGACCACCTCGACGTCGCGCTGCCCGACGCCGGCTTCTACCTGTGGGCGCGCGTCGACCGGCTCGGACTTTCCGACACCGAGTTCGCCCGCCGGCTGCAGGCTGAATATAATGTGACGGTTCTGCCCGGCAGCTTCCTCGCCCGCGAAGCCCACGGCGTCAACCCGGGCGCCGGCTTCGTGCGCATCGCACTGGTCGCCGACCTGGCAGAGTGCGTCGAAGCGGCCGGTCGCATCGCCGCCTTCGCCCAACAACTTTCGAACAATCCATGACCGTACGCGTACACATCATGCCCCATCACGAAAATCCGTTTGTCGCCCTCATCGAAGACCTCTGGGAACGCCGCACCGAGCTTTCCGCCGCCACCGCGACCAGAGAGCAGATCGAAGTCATCGAGCACGTCATCAACGAACTCGACCAGGGCAAGCTGCGCGTCGCCGAGAAGATCGACGGCGAATGGGTCACCCACCAGTGGATCAAGAAGGCCGTGCTGCTGTACTTCCGCACCCACGAAAACGGCGTGATGTCCGGCGGCGACGCCCGCTACTTCGACAAGGTGCCGACCAAGTTCGACGACTACACCGAGCACGATTTCCAGGCCGGCGGCTTCCGCGTCGTGCCGAACGCCGTCGCGCGCAAGGGCAGCTTCATCTCGAAGGGCGTCGTGCTGATGCCGTCCTACGTCAACATCGGCGCCTACGTCGGCGAAGGCACGATGGTCGACACCTGGGCCACCGTCGGCTCCTGCGCCCAGATCGGCAAGAACGTGCACCTCTCGGGCGGCGTCGGCATCGGCGGCGTGCTCGAGCCGCTGCAGGCCAACCCGACCATCATCGGCGACAACTGCTTCATCGGCGCCCGCTCCGAAGTGGTCGAAGGCGTCATCGTCGAGGACAACTGCGTGATCTCGATGGGCGTCTACATCGGCCAGAGCACCAAGATCTACGACCGCGCCACCGGCGAAGTCACCTATGGCCGCATCCCGGCCGGCTCGGTGGTGGTCAGCGGCAACCTGCCGTCGGCGGATGGCAAGTACAGCCTCTACTGCGCCGTCATCGTCAAGAAGGTCGACGCGCAGACCCGCGCCAAGACCAGCATCAACGAACTGCTGCGCGACTGACCCCGCTCCCGGGCCGCCCTGGCGGCGGCCCCTCCTCCCGGGCTGCCCCCGATGATCATCGACAAGCTATTCGCGCTGATGGCCGAGAAGAAGGCCTCGGACATCTTCATCACCGTCGGCACTCCGATCCACATCAAGATCGACGGCAACACGCTGCCCATCAACCAGCAGGCCATGGACCCGACGATGGTCCGCCGCATGGCCTACGAGATGCTGACGCCCGAACAGAGCGCGCGCTTCGAGGACACGCGGGAGATGAACCTCTCCTTCGGCCGGCGCGACATGGGCAACTTCCGCGTCAATATCTTCTGGCAGCGCGGCAGCGTCGCCATCGTCGTGCGCTACATCTCCGGCGACATCCCGCGCCTCGACACCCTCGGCCTGCCGCCGGTGCTCGCCGAGATCATCATGGAAAAGCGCGGGCTGATCCTCGTCGTCGGCGCAACCGGCTCGGGCAAATCGACGACCATCGCGTCGATGATCGACCACCGCAACGAAAACCGCTCGGGTCACATCCTGACCATCGAGGATCCGATCGAATATCTGTTCAAACACAAGATGTCGATCGTCAACCAGCGGGAGATCGGCCAGGACACCGCCGACTGGCACAACGCCCTCAAGAACGCCATGCGCCAGGCGCCCGACTGCATCCTGATCGGCGAAATCCGCGACCGCGAGACCATGCAGGCCGCGCTCGCCTACTCGCAGACCGGCCACCTGTGCCTCGCCACGCTGCACGCCAACAACGCCTACCACGCACTGAACCGCATCTTCAGCTTCTTCCCGCTCGACGGTCGCGCGCTGCTGGCCCTCGACCTTGCCTCGACGCTCAAGTGCATCGCCTCGCAGCGTCTCGTCAAGCGGCCGGACGGCGGCCGGATTCCCGCCGTCGAGGTGCTCCTCAACTCCCGCCAGGTCGCCGAACTCATCGAACGCAGCGAAATCTCGGCCATCCGCGAAGCCATGGAGCAAAGCCTCGCCCAGGGCTCGCGCACCTTCGAGCAGGATCTTTTCCGTCTCTACAAGGAAAAGCTGATCACCCTCGAGGAAGCCCTCACCAACTCCGATTCGCCGACCAACCTGTCGTGGCTGATCAACAACGCCCAGTTCGGCAACACCGCCGGCGAGCGCACCACCGGCCGCCCGCAATCGACCATCGACTTCGAAAGCACCCAGCCCGACGGCTCCTCCTTCCGCGAATTTACCCTCGAACTGGACGACGACTGACACCGCCCGGCCGCCGGCACACGCCACCGCTCGCGACCTCGTCCCGACCGGCGCCCACAACACGACCATGACCACCCCCACCCTCGAACTCACCCGCGATCTCATCGCCCGCCCCTCCGTCACGCCCGAGGATGCCGGCTGCCTCGACCTCATCGCCGCCCGTCTGGCGCCCCTCGGCTTCAGCTGCGAGCGCATCGACGGCGGCGGCGTCAGCAATCTGTGGGCCCGCCGCGGCAGCGCGCGGCCGCTGCTGGTCTTCGCCGGCCACACCGACGTCGTCCCGACCGGCCCGCTCGACGCCTGGACCTCGAACCCCTTCGCGCCCACCGAGCGCGACGGCCTGCTCTTCGGCCGCGGCGCCGCCGACATGAAAGCCTCGTTGGCCGCCTTCGTCACCTCGATCGAAGCCTTCGTCGCCGCCCACCCGAACCACGCCGGCTCGATCGCCCTGCTCCTCACCTCCGACGAGGAAGGCGACGCCACCCACGGCACCACCCTGGTCGTCGAAACCCTGCGCGGCCGCGGCGAAGCCCTCGACTACTGCATCGTCGGCGAACCCACCTCCGCCGCCACCCTCGGCGACACCATCAAGAACGGCCGCCGCGGCAGTCTCTCCGGCCGGCTCACCGTGAAGGGGGTGCAAGGCCACATCGCCTACCCGCAGCTGGCGAAGAACCCGATCCATCTCGCCGCCCCCGCGCTGGCCGAACTCGCCGCCGAGAAATGGGACGACGGCAACGAATACTTCCCGCCCACCTCGTGGCAGATGTCCAACATCAAGGCCGGCACCGGCGCCACCAACGTCATTCCCGGCACCCTTGAAGTCCTGTTCAACTTCCGTTTCGCCACGGTGCACAGCGCCGACCAGCTGAAGGCCCGGGTCCACGCCATTCTCGACCGCCACGGCCTCGACTACGACCTCGCCTGGACGCTCGGCGGCAAGCCCTTCCTCACGCCGCGCGGCAGCCTCGTCGCCGCCATGGAAGCGGCGATCCGCGACACCCTGGCCATCAGCCCCGAGCTGTCGACCACCGGCGGCACCTCCGATGGCCGTTTCATCGCCGACATCTGCCCGCAGGTCGTCGAGTTCGGCCCGGTGAACGCCACCATCCACAAACTCAACGAGTGCATCGCCCTCGATGCCATCGAACCCCTGTCGGCGATCTACCGCCGCGCCCTCGAAAACCTGCTGACTGCACCGGACCCAGCATGACCCACGACGACCACCTCGAAGACGAACACGACCACGAACACGAGCACGGCCCGCTGGCCGAACTCGTCACCGTGCGCGACTGGCTGCGCTACGCCGTCACCCGCTTCAACCGGGCCGGCTGCTACTTCGGCCACGGTCTGCCCGACGCCTACGACGAAGCCGTCTACCTGATCCTCCACACCCTGGCGCTGCCCCTCGACCGCCTCGAACCCTTCCTCGACGCGTGCATCCCCGGCGACGAACGCGAAGCCATCTTCGAGGTCATCGAAAAGCGCGCCGTCGACAAGCTGCCCGCCGCCTACATCACCGGCGAGGCCTGGCTCGGCGAGTTCCGTTTCGAGGTGGACCCGCGGGTCATCATTCCGCGCTCCTATTTCGCCGAACTGCTGCACGACGGCTTCTCGCCGTGGATTCAGGATCCGGAAGCCGTCACCGCGGCGATGGACATGTGCACCGGCTCCGGCTGTCTGGCCATCCTGATGGCTCACGCCTTCCCGAACGCCGAGATCGTCGCCGTCGATATCTCCCAGGACGCCCTCGACGTGGCCGCCGCCAACATCGCCGCCTACGGCCTCGAAGAGCGCATCCGGCTCGTCAAGTCCGACGGTTTCGCCGCGGTGCCCGAGCAGCGCTTCGACTTCATTCTCAGCAACCCGCCCTACGTCACCCGCGAAGCGATGGAATCACTGCCGGCCGAATATCTCCACGAGCCCGGCATCGCGCTGGGCTCCGGCGACGACGGTCTCGACCTGGTGCGCAAGCTGCTCGCCGATGCCAGGCGCTATCTGGCACCGGAAGGCCTGCTGGCCATCGAAGTCGGACACAACCGGGCCATCGTCGAGCGCGCCTTTCCCGAACTGGCGCCAACCTGGCTGTCGGCACCGAGCGGCGATGACAAGATATTTCTCCTCGATGCCGGTCAATTGTTGTGAAACTCATCCTTTTTGAGAAATCGGTCAACCCTGCAAGCGGTCTGCCGTATTTATGATCTTGCCTGAGAGGGAAATTGTCGTTTTCGTTCCCCAAACAACAAAAGCCGGCAAGAACCATAAAAACAGCTCAAGGAGTCCCTATGGCGACCGACCGCCCCATCCTCCTCGTGGAGGACAACCCTGACGATGAGGCGCTCACGCTGCGGGCGTTCAGCAAGAACAAGATAGCCAACCAGGTCGTTGTGGCGCGGGATGGCGTCGAGGCGCTGGACTATCTCTTCTGTACCGGACAGTACAGTTCCCGCGACAGCATGATCATGCCGGCCTTCGTGCTGCTCGACCTGAAGCTGCCGCGCATCGACGGCCTCGAAGTCCTGCGCCGCATCCGTGCCGACGAACGCACCGCGCTGCTGCCGGTGGTCGTGCTGACCACCTCGAAGGAGCACCAGGACATCTTCGAGGCCTATCGCCTCGGTGCCAACAGCTACATCCGCAAGCCGGTGGATTTCGAGCGCTTCCTGCAGGCCGTCGGCCAGTTGGGGCTCTACTGGTTGTCGCTGAACGAACCGTCCGATCCGACGGCCCGCTGAAGAAGAGGTATTACAGCAAGGCTTCGATGTCGTCCGCCAGCGCGGCGGGCGGCGTCGTCGGCGCATAGCGCCGGACCGGATGCCCTGCCCGGTCCACGAGAAACTTGGTGAAGTTCCACTTGATCGCTTCGGTTCCGAGTACGCCGGGCAGCGCCGACGTCAGGTAGCGGAACACCGGATGGGCGCCCGGCCCCTTGACCTCGACCTTCTCGGCCATCACGAAACCGACGCCGTAGTTGAGCTCGCAGAACTGCGCGATGGCGGCTTCGCCTTCCGGTTCCTGCCCGCCAAACTGGTTGCACGGAAAACCGATCACCACCAGACCCCGCGACGCGTAGCTTTCGTGCAGTTTCTGCAACCCCGCGTACTGGGGCGTGAAACCGCAGCGACTCGCCGTATTGACGACCAGTACGACCTTGCCGGCAAAGTCGGCAAAGCGGATCGGCGCACCTGAAATCGCGCGGACTTCGAAACCGAGGATGTCGGCCGGAGCCCGTGTGCCGCTCATTCCGTCTCGTCGATCCACGCCTGCTGGATCGCCTCGAGGATGCGTTCGCCGCAATGCTTCGGATCGTCGTCGAAATCCGGCAAGGCCATGACCCAGTTCGCCAGGTCGACAAAATTCACCCGCTTCGGGTCCACCTCCGGGTGGGTTTCCGACAGCTGGATGCCGATTTCCTCAACCTCGGTCCATTTCATCAGTGCTTGCCCTCCCGGGCCATGTTGATGGAGTACTTGGGAATCTCGACGGTCAGCGGCGTCGTGCCGACGACCGCCTGGCACGACAGACGCGAGGTGGGCTCCAGGCCCCAGGCTTTGTCGAGCAGGTCTTCCTCGATCTCTTCGGCCGGTTCGAGGCTGCCGAAGCCGTCGCGCACGACGACGTGACAGGTCGTGCAGGCGCACGATTTTTCGCAGGCGTGCTCAATCTCGATGCCGTTGGTGAGCAGGCTGTCGCAGATCGTCTGGCCCGGCTCGGCCTCGATCACCGCGCCCTCGGGGCACAGCTCGACGTGGGGAAGCACAATCAGTGTCGTCATTGTTGATTTCAGATCCGGATTTCGTCGATCTTGTGGCCCGCCAGCGCCTCGCGGATGCTCTTGTCCATGCGGCGCGAGGCGAATTCGTTGGAGGCCCGGTTGAAGGCTTCGAGCTGGATCTTGATCGCCCGCACCTCGCGGCCTTCGGCGGCGCTGCGCAGCGCGGCGATCGCGGCGTCCAGATCGGCCCGCTCGGCGTCGCTCAGCAGCCCGCCATCGACGGCCAGCGCCTTTTCGGTGGCCTCGATCACCCGCGTTGCCTCGACCTGCTGTTCTTTCAGGCCACGCCGTTCCATGTCGTCCCGCGCGTGTTCGAAACCGGCCTGCAGCATCTCGGCGATCTCGTTGTCGGCAAGGCCGTACGACGGCTTGACCTCGACCCGCGCCTCGACGCCGGTGGTCGTCTCGCGGGCCGTCACCGACAGCAGGCCGTCGGCGTCCACCTGGAAGGTGACCCGGATGCGCGCCGCGCCGGCGACCATCGGCGGGATGCCGCGCAGCTCGAAGCGGGCCAGCGACCGGCAGTCGGCGATCATCTCGCGCTCGCCCTGCACGACATGGAAGGCCATCGCAGTCTGGCCGTCCTTGAAGGTGGTGAACTCCTGGGCACGGGCGGTGGGAATCGTCGAATTGCGCGGGATGATTTTTTCGGCCAGCCCGCCCATCGTCTCGATGCCGAGCGACAGCGGGATCACGTCGAGGAGCAGCCACTCGTCTTCGCCGGCCCGGTTGCCGGCCAGCACGTTGGCCTGCATCGCGGCGCCGATGGCGACCACGGTGTCGGGATCGAGGTTGGTGAGCGGCATCGCGCCGAAGAACTCGCCGACGGCCTTCTGCACGTGCGGCATGCGCGTCGCGCCGCCAACCATCACCACCCCCTTGACGTCGGCCGGATCGAGGTTGGCGTCGCGCAGGGCTTTCTTGAGGGGCCGCAGGGTCTTGTCCACCAGCGGACGGGTCATGTCCACAAAAACGTCGCGCTCGATGGTCAGGTCGATCTCGTCGCCGCTGTCGAGGGTCATGCGGATCGGCACCGATTCGTCGAGGGTCAGGCGTTCCTTCACTTCCCGCGCCTTCATCAGCATGCGCCGCGAATCCCGGTCGGACGGCAGCGAGATGCCGGCGTTGTCGAGGATCCAGCAGAACAGGCGATGGTCGAAGTCGTCGCCGCCCAGCGCCGCGTCGCCGCTGGTCGCCACCACCTCGAAGACGCCGCGCGACAGACGCAGGATGGAGATGTCGAAGGTGCCGCCGCCGAGATCGTAGACCGCGTAGATGCCTTCCGAGGCGTTCTCGAGACCGTAGGCGATGGCCGCGGCAGTCGGTTCGTTGAGCAGGCGCAGCACGTTGAGGCCGGCCAGCCGGGCCGCATCCTTGGTCGCCTGGCGCTGGGCCTCGTCGAAATAGGCCGGCACGGTGATCACCGCGCCGGTGAGCTCGCCGCCCAGGCTGCGCTCGGCGCGGAGGCGCAGATCCTTGAGGATTTCAGCCGACACCTCGACCGGGCTCTTGACCCCCTGCACGGTGCGCAGACGCACCATGCCGGCGTTGTCGACGAAGTCGTAGGGCATGGTTTCGACGTGGGCCACGTCCTTCAGCCCGCGGCCCATGAAACGTTTGACCGACACGATGGTGTTGCGCGGGTCGACCGCCTGCGTCGCCATCGCCTTGCGGCCGACGACGATCTGGCCGTCGGGCAGGTAATGCACGATCGACGGCAGCAGGGTCCGGCCGTCCTCGTCCTGCAGGCACAGGGTCACGCCATTGCGGACCGTCGCCACCAGCGAATTGGTCGTACCCAAATCGATGCCCACGGCCAGCCGGTGCTGGTGGGGCGCGGTGGACATCCCCGGTTCGGAAATTTGCAGCAGAGCCATCAGGATTCCAGCGCCGTCAAGGCGTCATTGATTTCATGTTGCAGCTTTTCGAGGAACTTCATGCGCCGCACGGTATCCGCCGCGCCCTCCAGATCGTTGGCCACGTCGAGCTGGCGGGCCAGTTCGTCCACCAGCGCCTTGCTGCTGTGGCGGACGCGCCGCGCCAGCTCGTCGAGCACATCCTCGTCGGCGGCGTCTTTCGCCTCGCCAAGGGCCTCGCGCCATTCCATCTGCTCCATCAGGAACTCGGCGGACATGGCGGTATTGGTGTCGAAGGCCGGATCGACGCCGCGCAGCTCGAGCAGGTAATGCCCCCGCGTCAGCGGATTCTTGAGCGTGCGGAAAGCCTCGTTGACGTGGGTCGCCCACTGCATCGACAGGCGCTTTTCGGCGTCCGGCAGATGGGCGTAGCGGTCGGGATGGACCTTGCCCTGGAGGTCAAGGTAGGCCTGCTCCAGCCGCTCGATGTCGATGGCGAAGGCCCGCGGCAGGCCGAACAGCGCGAAGTAGTCCTGATGGAGATCGAGCATCGTGAGCCGCGGCGGTCAGACGGTGAAGCTCTCGCCGCAGCCGCACTGGTCCTTGACGTTCGGGTTGTTGAACTTGAAGCCCTCGTTCAGGCCCTCGCGCACGAAGTCGAGTTCGGTACCATCCATGTAGGGCAGGCTCTTCGGGTCGATCAGCACCTTCAGGCCATGGCTTTCGAAGACCACGTCCTCCGGCAGCACCTCGTCGGCGAATTCCAGCTTGTAGGCCATCCCGGAACAGCCCGACGTACGCACACCGAGGCGGATGCCGACGCCCTTGCCGCGCTTGGCGATGAAGTTGCCGATGTGGGTTGCAGCCTTGTCGGACAGGGTTACTGCCATGATCGTGTTTCCTTTCAGCCGTTGTGCTTCTTCTTGTAGTCCTCGACAGCCGCCTTGATGGCGTCCTCGGCGAGGATGGAGCAGTGGATCTTCACCGGCGGCAGGGCCAGTTCTTCCGCGATGGCGGTGTTCTTGATGTCCATCGCCTGATCGAGCGTCTTGCCCTTGACCCATTCGGTGACCAGCGAGCTCGAGGCGATTGCCGAACCGCAGCCATAGGTCTTGAACTTGGCATCTTCGATGATGCCGTCCTTGCCGACCTTGATCTGCAGCTTCATCACGTCGCCGCAGGCCGGCGCGCCGACCATGCCGGTCCCGACGCCATCCTCTTCCTTGCCGAAGGCTCCGACGTTGCGGGGGTTTTCGTAGTGGTCCAGAACTTTTTCGCTGTATGCCATTTTTGCTCTCCTGTCAGTGCGCTGCCCACTGCACCGTGTCGAGGTCGATGCCTTCCTTGAACATGTCCCACAGGGGCGACAGTTCGCGGAGCTTGCCGACCTTGCGCTGCAGCAAGTCGATTGTATAGTCGATTTCCTCGTCCGTCGTGAAGCGGCCGATGGTGAAACGGATGGAACTGTGGGCCAGTTCGTCGTTGCGGCCGAGCGCCCGCAGCACGTACGACGGCTCCAGGCTGGCCGACGTGCAGGCCGAACCGCTCGACACGGCGACATCCTTGATCGCCATGATCAGCGATTCGCCTTCGACGTAGGCGAAGCTGACGTTCAGGTTGTGGGGCACGCGGTGGACCATGTCGCCGTTGACAAAGGTTTCCTCGATGGCGGTAAGCCCGACCAGCAGGCGGTCGCGCAGCGCGGCAACGCGCCTGTTCTCCTCGACCATCTCGAGGCGGGCGAGCCGGAAAGCCTCGCCCATGCCGACGATCTGGTGGGTCGCCAGCGTGCCGGAGCGCAGGCCGCGCTCGTGGCCGCCGCCGTGCATCTGGGCCTCGAGGCGCACACGCGGCTTGCGACGCACGTACAACGCGCCGATCCCCTTCGGGCCGTAGGTCTTGTGGGCGCAGAAGGACATCAGGTCCACCTTCAGCTTCGACAGGTCGATGTCCACCTTGCCGGTCGCCTGGGCCGCATCGACGTGGAAGATGATGCCCTTCTCGCGGCAGATTTCGCCGATCTCGGCGATCGGCTGGATCACCCCGATCTCGTTGTTCACGAACATCACCGACACCACCACGGTATCGGGGCGGATCGCCGCCTTCAGCACGTCCAGATCGATCAGGCCGTCTTCCTTCACGTCGAGGTAGGTCGCCTCGAAACCCACCCGTTCCAGTTCGCGCACGGTATCGAGGACCGCCTTGTGCTCGGTCTTGACGGTGATGATGTGCTTGCCCTTGCCGGAGTAGAAATGCGCCGCGCCCTTGATCGCCAGGTTGTTGGACTCGGTCGCGCCGGAGGTCCAGATGATCTCCTTCGGATCGGCGTTCACCAGCTTCGCGACTTCCTCGCGGGCGTCCTCGACGGCCTTCTCGGCGGCCCAGCCGAAAGCGTGGCTGCGGGATGCCGGGTTGCCGTACAGCTCGGTGAGATAGGGGATCATCTTCTCCGCGACGCGCGGATCCACCGGCGTGGTCGCCGAATAGTCGAGGTAGATCGGGAACTTGAGCATCTTCATTTTCTCCGTACTGCGAAAAATAATCGTTTCTAAAACTTAGACCGCCATCGCGGCCAGCGTTCGAAGGTTGGCGAGATTGTCGCCGAGCGCCTTCAGGAATCCATCCACATCCTGCTCCGAATTGCCGGCGCCGAGGCTGACCCGCACCGCCGCCCGGGCCACACCGGCCTCGACCCCCATCGCCAGCAGCGTGTGGGACGGTTCCGGGTTGGCGCTCGAGCAGGCCGACCCGCTCGCCACCGCAAAACCGGCGCGATCCAGCTTGCCGACCAGCGTCTCGCCGTCGACGCCGGCAATCGCGAAAAAGCTGGTGTTCGACAGCCGCGGCGCAGCGGCCGAAAAAATCCGCGCGCCCATCTGCGTCAGCCCGGCCTCGAGGCGCTGCTGCAGCTTCGCCAGCCGTGCCGCGCGGGTGTCGATTTCCGCCGCTGCGAGTTCGCAGGCGACACCGAAACCGACGATCGCCATGACGTTCTCGGTGCCGGAACGCAGCGTGCGCTCCTGCCCGCCACCGGCCACCAGCGGCGCCAGTTCGACCCGCTTGTCGAGGACCAGCGCGCCGGCCCCGAGCGGGCCTTGAATCTTGTGGGCCGACACGGTCAGCCCATGCACGCCGAGGGCGCGAAAATCGAGCGGAATCTTGCCCAGCGCCTGCACCGCGTCGCAGTGCATCCAGCCGCCTTTGGCCTTCACCGCTGCCGCCAGCGCTGCGACGTTCTGGATCACGCCGGTCTCGTTGTTGGCGAGCATCGCCGACACCAGCCGCGGTTTGTCGGCGAGCAGCGTCTCGAAGGACTGCTCATCGATCCGTCCGGCCGCGTCGACGGCGATCTCCTCGCAGCGCCAGCCGCTTTTCGTCAGTTGCCGCGCCGGCTCGCGCACGCAGGGATGCTCGATCGCGCTGACCGCCACCAGGCCGGGCTTCATCAGCGCCGCCGCGCCCTTGATGAAAAGGTTGTTGGCCTCGGAACCGCCGCTGGTGAAGATCACCTCGGTCGGGTGGGCACCGACCGCCGCAGCCACCTGGGCCCGCGCCTCGTCGATGGCCTTACGCGCCGCGCGGCCGTATTCGTGACGGCTCGACGCGTTGCCGAAACGCTCGCCCAGCCACGGCAGCATCGCCGCGCGCACGGCCGGCGCCAGCGGCGTGGTCGCGTTGTGGTCGAGGTAAACCGGCGCAAACATGGATCGCCCTTGCGCGTCAGGCCGTCGCCGGCATCGTGCCGGAACCCTTGCACGCCGACCGTCCGTCGTGCAGCACCGACACCGGCGCCGCCGGCTGTGCGGCCTTGGCGCGCTGCTGGTCGACCAGATGAGCCAGCGTCACCGAATGCAGGTATTCATACATGCGGCGGTTAAGGTTGGTCCACAGTTCGTGGGTCATGCAGCGGTGTTCGTCCTTGCAGTTTTCCTTGCCGCCGCAGGACGTGGCGTCGAGCGGCTCATCCACCGCGGCGATGATGTCGGCAACCGTGATCGCCCCAATGTCCCGCGCCAGCGCATAGCCGCCGCCGGGGCCGCGCACGCTGCTGACCAGCTCGAAGCGCCGCAGCTTGCCGAACAGCTGCTCGAGGTAGGAGAGGGAAATCTTCTGGCGATCCGCGATGCCCGCCAGCGTCACCGGCCCTTCGCCGCAGCGCAAGGCCAGATCAATCATTGCCGTGACGGCAAAACGACCTTTGGTGGTGAGTCTCATATTGGCTCCCGGGGGCAGGCGGATAATAGTTGAACGTTTCAGTCAAGAATATCAAACCCGACAAAATCGATCAACTATTTTTCCGCCCGCAACGGCCCGGGCCCGTCAATCCACCATCTTGCCGAGCCCCTGCGGATCGAAGGAATCCTCGCTCTTGACGGCCGCCTCGACGGAGATGCCGGCCTCGGCCAGCCTGTCGAGCAGCACCCGGATGCGCCGGTCGGTTTCGACCGCGTGGTCGAGCAGGCCGTGCAGCGCCTTCGAAACCGGATCGTCCATGTCGCGGGTCACGCCGTAGGCGGTGAAGCCCATCTGCTCGGCCTTCGCCTCGCGGGCGCGGGCGGCGTCGTCCTTGCCCGCCTCGATGACCCGCGCCGGGTTGCCGACCGCCGTCGCGCCGGCCGGAACCGGCTTGACGACCACCGCGTTGGAGCCGACCTTGGCCCCCTCGCCCACTTCGAAGCCGCCCAGCACCTTGGCGCCGGCGCCGATGACGACGCCGCGGCCGAGGGTCGGGTGACGCTTGGTGCCGCGATACAGCGAGGTGCCGCCGAGGGTCACGCCCTGGTAGATCGTGCAATCGTCGCCGACCTCCGCCGTCTCGCCGATGACGACGCCCATGCCGTGGTCGATGAAGACCCGGCGGCCGATCGTCGCGCCGGGGTGGATTTCGATGCCGGTCAGCATTCGCCCGAGGTGGCTGGTGAAACGTCCGACCCACCGGAAACCGCGCACCCACGCCGCGTGCGCAAAGCGGTGCAGCCACAGGGCGTGCATGCCCGGATAGCAGGTGAGCACCTCCCACCTGGAGCGTGCCGCCGGGTCGCGTTCGAGAACGTTGGCCAGGTCTTCACGCAGACGACTGAACATGAAAAGGGACTCCCGAAATTTTATTTCCGACTATTTTAGTCTACTTTTTCTCGAAGGCGCTCAACATGCCGCGCAGGATGTTGATCTCGTCCTTCTCGAGCCGGATGCGCCCGAACAGCCGGCGCAGGCGCGGCCACAGGCGCTTGGAGTTGGTCGGGCTGAAAAAGCCGCTGGCCGTGATCGCCCGGTCCAGATGTTCGAAGAAACCCTCGATCTGCTCGTGCGTCGCCGGCTCGAACTCGACCGCCGGCGCCTCACCCGGCGTCAGCGCCGCCATCCGCAGCTCGTAGCTCATCACCTGCACCGCCGCGCCGAGGTTGAGCGACGAGTACACCGCGCTGACCGGAATCTTCACCGGCATGTGGCACAGCGCCACGTCCTCGTTGGACAGGCCGACCGTCTCGTTGCCGAACACCAGCGCCACGTCGCCGAACGCCGCCCGCCCGATCAGGTCGCCGGCGGCCTCCCGCGCC
>SSSX01000285.1 GCA_015657735.1 Zoogloeaceae bacterium | reverse complement strand
GAGCAGCGGGCCGAGTTCGGGATCGTCGCGGTGGGCCGCGGCGAAGGCGGCGACCGGCTGGTCGAGGCCCAGCATGTGGCGGACGCGGGTGTCCACCTCGGCCGTGTCGGGCGCCGGGCCGTCGACGGCGAGGCCTGCGGTGGCGCTGTCCGGGCCCAGCACGACGGTCAGACAGGCCGGGTGGCCGTGCCACATCAGACCTTTTTCGAAGCTGTCGGCGGTGACCCTTTCGGCCCGCTGCTGCTTGTCGCGGGCGTGAAAGTGGAGGATGTCGGCGGGGCGGAAGTCGGCGGGAAGCTGCATCGTGGGTCGAGGTTACCGCAGCGGCCGCCTCGTGGGGGCGAACTTGTTGGCCCGCGGACTTCGATCAACGCACGATGGGCGAACGAGTTCGCCCCCACGGATGTTTACGGTGCGCCGGCCTTGCGCAGCGTCAGGTTGATCCGGCAGTCGCCGGTGGCCGGTTGGCTGCCGGCGGCGAGGGGGGCGATGCCGTGGAAGCGCAGGCGCGCCGGGCCGCCCCACACCAGCACGTCGCCGTGGACCAGCGGCACGCGGGCCGGCCGGCCGCCGCGCTGGAGGCCGCCGAACAGGAAGAGCGCCGGCAGGCCGAGGGAGATGGAGACGATGGGCTGGCTGAAGTCCTGCTCGTCGCGGTCCTGGTGCAGGGCCATCCTGGCGCCGGGGGCGTAGCGGTTGATCAGGCAGGCGTCCGGGCGAAAGCCGGCAAAGCCGGCGCGGGCCGCGGCGGCGCCGGCGAGGCGCAGCAGCAGCGGCGGGATCGGCGGCCACGGGCGGCCGCTGTCGGGGTCGGTGGCGACGTAGCGGTAGCCGTGGCGGTTGGTGATCCAGCCGAGCGGGCCGCAGTTGCTCATCGCCACCGACATCGTGAAGCCGCCCGGCGTCGTCATGCGGCGCAGCGGGGCGGCGGCGGTGACCGCCTGCAGCGCGGCGACGATGGCCGGCGCGTCGGCCAGCGCGAAGGCGTGCAGCAGCACGGCGCCGGGGGCGAGCGGCGTGGCCTCGGGCGCGTCGAACAGGCCGCTCACCGGCCGGACTCCCGGTCGAGCAGCGCGCGCTTGCGCTCGACGCCCCAGCGGTAGCCGGACAGGCTGCCGTCGGTGCGCACCACGCGGTGACAGGGAATCGCCACCGCCAGCGGGTTGGCGGCGCAGGCGCTGGCCACCGCGCGGGCCGATTTCGGCATGCCGAGGCGGCGGGCGAGTTCGCTGTAGCTCAGCGTGCTGCCCGGCGGAATGTCGCGCAGGGCCAGCCAGACGCGCTGCTGGAAGGCGCTGCCGCGCAGGTCGAGGGGCAGCGCCAGCCGGCTGCCGGGGGCGTCGACGAAGCCGACGACCTGCGCCACCCAGCGTTCGAACCCGGCGTCGGCGCCGATCAGGCGTGCGCGCGGAAAGCGGTCCTGCAGCTCGCGGGCCAGCCGCTCGGGGTCGTCGCCGAGGGCGATCGCGCAGAGGCCGCGCGGGCTGGCGGCGACCAGGATCGCGCCGAGGCTGCACTGGCCGATGGCGAACCGGATGTCGGTATCGGCGCCGCCGGCCCGCCAGGCGGTGGGCGTCATGCCGAGCAGCGCGCCGGACTCGGCGTAGAAGCGGCCGGGCGAGGGGTAGCCGGCGTCGAGGATCGCGGCGGTGACCGGGCGGCTGCCGGCGAGGGCGTCGCGCAGGCGCCGCGCGCGTCCGGCGGCGGCATAGGCGCGCGGCGTGAGGCCGGTGACAGTGCGGAACAGGCGGTGCAGGTGGTGCGGGCTGAAGCCGGCGCGGGCGGCGAGGACGGCCAGCGACGGCGGCGTGTCGGCGGCGTCGATGAAGCGGCACAGTTCGGCGATCAGCGCGGCGTGCGGGTCGGGCCGGTCGGGGTGGCAGCGCCGGCACGGGCGGAAGCCGGCCGCCTCGGCGTCGGCGGCGCTGGCGTGGAAGGCGACGTTTTCGGGCCGCGGCTGGCGGGCGCCGCACGATGGGCGGCAGTACACGCCGGTACTCTGCACCGAGTAAAAGAACTGGCCGTCGGCCGCCGGATCGCGGGCGACGACACTGGCCCAGCGCGGGTCGGCGAGGGTGCGGGCGGCGCGCTCGGCGGGCGTGCTGCGGGTCGAAGGGGCGCTGCTCATGCGGGGGCTCCGGCGGGGGAATGGCGTCAATTTAGACCTTGTCGGCCGGCGCCGCACTCCGCCGCTTGCGCTCGAATCCGCGCCGCGGCGGATCGTTCCGGCCGCCGGCCTGTCCAACCGGGGTGCCGTCCGCCGGAAAGGAGTCTGCCATGGGCCAGCCTGTGCTTTCATCGGAAGTCGCCGCGATCTTCGCCTCGTTCGGCCTGCGCGCGCCGGCGGCGGGCAGTGTGATGGTCCATTCGCCCATCGACGGCAGCCGGATCGGCGCCTGCGTGCCGGCCGACGGCGTGGATGCGGCGCTCGCCCGGGCGCGCACGGCCTTCCTGCGCTGGCGTCTGGTGCCGCCGCCGCGGCGCGGCGACATGGTGCGCCGCTTCGGGCTGCTGCTGCGCCGGCACAAGGCGCAGCTGGCGCGGCTGGTCAGCATCGAGAGCGGCAAGATCGTCGCCGAAGGCGAGGGCGAGGTGCAGGAGATG
>SSSX01000284.1 GCA_015657735.1 Zoogloeaceae bacterium | reverse complement strand
GGGGCAGACTTGATTTTGATCAAAAACCCTTCACGTCGCGAGGGAATCGATCGCGTGGCTTCATGGCTCCTTCCGCGGCGCCTTGTTCTTGCCGTCGGCGTCGGGGGGATCGTCGTCGTCGATCACGACGCGGTAGCCCGGCCCTTCGAGGTCGTCGAACTGGCCGCTGCGCACGGACCACCAGAACACCACGCCGATCACGAACACGAGAACCACCGACAGCGGAATGAGCAGGTACAGGCTTTCCATCTCTTGACCTCAGCGAGGGCGCCGGCGCTGCAGGCGCAAGGCGTTGAGCACGACGAGCAGCGAGCTCGCCGACATGCCGATGCCGGCCATCCACGGCGTCACGAGGCCGGACATGGCAAGGGGCACGGCGGTGAAATTGTAGGCGAACGACCACCACAGGTTCTGGCGGATGATCGTCAGCGCGCGACGGGACAGATCGAGCCCGTCGGCCAGCGACGCCAGACGTCCGGACAGCAGCACGATGTCGGCCTGGTTGCGGGCCAGATCGGTGCCGCCGCCCATCGCCACCGACACCTGGGCCTGCGCCAGCACCGGCGCGTCATTGACGCCGTCGCCGACCATCGCCACGACGGCGCCGTCCTTCTGCAGCGCCGACAGCGCGGCGTGCTTGCCTTCGGGCGTCATGCCGCCCAGCGCGTGGGTCACGTCGAGGCGGCGGGCGAGCTCGTCGACCGTCGATGGCGTGTCGCCGCTGAAGATCGACAGCGCGATGCCCTTGCCGCTCAGGGCGGCGAAGGCGGCCGGGCAATCTTCGCGCAGACCGTCGGAGAGGGCGAAGCCAGCCAGCCAGCCGGCCGACGAGCCGAGGGCGACAACCGTGCGGCCGGACGCTTCGTCGGCCCGCAGCACGTCGGGCACGGGCGTGCCGACCAGCTCGGCGACGAAGGCCGGACGGCCGATGCGGTAGACGCGGCCGTCAAGGCTGGCCGACACCCCCTGCCCGGTCGTCGCGCCGATCCCGCCAAAGGCCGGCAGCGGCGCGTCGCCGCCCCGCAGGCGCAGGGCCGTGGCGATGGCGTGCTCGGAACCCTGTTCCAGCCCGGCGGCGAGGCGCAGCACGGCGGCTTCGTCGGCCGCGCCGAGCAGGCGGACCGACTCGACGCGCATCTCGCCGTAGGTCAGGGTGCCGGTCTTGTCGAAAACGAAGTGGTCGGCGCGGGCCAGCGCCTCGATGGCATGGCCGCGGGTGACGAGGACGCCCGTCCGGGCCAGCGCGTCGGTGGCCACCGTGAGCGCCACCGGCGTGGCCAGCGACAGCGCGCACGGGCAGCTGACGACCAGCACCGACACGAAGACCCACAAGGCCCGGTCGGGGTCGTGCCACCACCACCAGCCGGCGGTGACGCAGGCCAGCACCAGCAGCGCGACGATGAAATAGGCGGCGACCTTGTCGGCCTGCTGGACGACCCGCGGCTTTTCGGCCGAGGCGCGTTCCATCAGCTGACGGATCGCCGCAAGACGGGTGTGCTCACCGGTCCGCGTGACACGCACGGCGAGCGGGCTGCCGATGTTCACGCTGCCGCCGGTGACCGCCGCGCCGGGCCGCTTCGGCACCGGACGGCTCTCGCCGGTCAGCAGCGCCTCGTTGGCGTCGCTGTCGCCTTCGACGACGATGCCGTCGGCCGGCACGGCCTCGCCCGGCTTGACGCGGATCACGTCGCCGACGACCAGTTGCGACACCGGCACCTTCTCGCCTTCCGGCGCCGGCCACGCGGCCAGACG
>SSSX01000035.1 GCA_015657735.1 Zoogloeaceae bacterium | reverse complement strand
GACTCCCTTCGATTTCAGCAGCGCGCCCGACCGGCGCGGCTCCGACAGCATCAAGTGGCGGCGTTACGCCGACCGCGACGTGATCCCGATGTGGGTCGCCGACATGGATTTCGCCGCCCCGCCGCCGGTGCTCGACGCGCTGCGCGCGCGCCTCGCGCACGGCGTGTTCGGCTATGCCGACCCGTGGCCGTCGCTGGCCGAAGCGGTCGTCGCCGGCATCGCCCGCGACCACGGCTGGCACATCCAGCCCGACTGGCTGGTGTGGCTGCCGGGCGTCGTCAGCGGCTTCAACATCGCCGCGCGGGCGGTCGGCGAGCCCGGCGACGGGGTGTTCACCGCCACGCCGGTCTACCCGCCCTTCCTGTCGGCCCCGGCCCACTCCGGGCGCCGCCTGGTCACCACGCCGCTGGTCAACACCGGCCGGCGCTGGGAATGGGACTGGCCGGCGACCGCCGCGGCGGTCGCCGACGGCGTGCGCCTCTTCATGCTGTGCAATCCCCACAACCCGGTCGGGCGCGTCTTCGACCGCGCCGAACTCGGCCGCATCGCCGAACTCGCCGAGCGCCACGACCTCGTCATCTGTTCCGACGAAATCCACTGCGGCCTGGTCCTCGACCCCGCCACGCCGCACATCCCGATCGCCGCGCTCGACGAATCGGTCGCCCGCCGCACGATCACGCTGATGGCCCCGTCCAAAACGTGGAACATCCCGGCCCTCTACTGCGCCTTCGCGATCATCCCCGACGCCGGGCTGCGCGCCCGCTACCGGCGCACCATGGCCGGCATCGTGCCGCACGTCAATGTGCTCGGCCTCACCGCCACCGAAGCCGCCTACCGCGACGGCGGCCCGTGGCGCGAGGCGCTGCTCGCCACGCTGCGCGCCAACGCCGCCCGCGTCGGCGCGGCGATCGAGGCGCTGCCCGGCCTGGCGACGACCCCGGTCGAGGCCACCTACCTGGCGTGGATCGATTGCCGCGACTTCCTCGCCGCGCGCGGCATCGCCAACGCCGCCGCGCACTTCGAGGCCGCCGGCGTCGGCCTGTCCGACGGCAAGGACTTCGGCCTGCCGGGCTTCGTGCGCCTCAACTTCGGCTGCCCGCCGGCCCGCCTCGACGAGGGCCTCGCCCGCCTCGCGCGGGCGCTGGCCTGACGCCGCGTGCCCGCCGCCCACCCGGCGCTGCCGCGCGACTTCCGGCTGTACCTGCTGATCAGCGTCATCGGCGCCATCGTCCATTTCGGTCAGGGCGTCGCGGTCGGCTGGTCGGTGTATGAGCAGACCGGCTCGCCGCTGGCCCTCGGCCTCGTCGGGATCGCCCAGTTCCTGCCGATCCTGATCCTCTTCCTGCCCGCCGGCCACCTGGCCGACCGCTTCGAGCGGCGCCGGGTGATCGTCGCCAGCCTCGTCCTCACCGCCGCCGCCACGCTGCTGCTGGCGCTGGCCGCCGGGCTGCGTCTGGGCGTCGGCTGGACCTACGCGGCGCTGGTGATCTCCGGCTGCGCCCAGATCCTCAACCGCCCGGCGCGCGACGCGCTGATGCCCGCGCTGGTCGCCCCGGCGCAGCTCACCCGCGGCATCGCGCTCGCCGCCTCGCTGCACCAGATCGCCTCGATGGCCGCCCCGGCGCTGGCCGGCATGGTGCTGGCAGCCTTCCGTTCGGCGCTGCCGATCCACGCCGCCAACTGCCTGCTCAGCCTCGCCGCGCTGGCCGCCACCCTCGCCATCCGCCAGCGCTCCCGCGGCCAGCCGGCCAGCGGCGGCAGCGGCCGCCTCGCCGAGGTGCTCGCCGGCTTCGCCCACGTGTGGCGGACGCGCCTGCTGCTGGCGGTGATGGCGGTCGATCTGGTCGCCGTGCTGTTCGGCGGCGCGGTCGCCCTGCTGCCGGTGTACGCCAAGGACATCCTGCAGGTCGGCCCGGCCGGGCTCGGCATCCTCAGCACCGCGCCGGCCGTCGGCGCCGCGCTGGCCGGGCTGCTGATCGCCCGTTTCGGGGTAGCGCTCGACGCCCGCCTGTTTCTCGGCGCGGTAGCCGGCTTCGGGCTGATGACGGTGGTGTTCGGCCTGTCCACCGCGTTTCCGCTGTCGCTCGCGGCGCTGGCCGTGCTCGGCGGGCTCGACAGCATCAGCGTGGTGATCCGCCAGACGGTCATCCAGCACGGCACGCCGGACGCGCTGCGCGGCCGGGTCGGCGCGGTGAACCGGGTTTTCATCAGTTCGTCGAACGAGCTCGGGGCGCTCGAATCGGGCCTCCTCGCGGCGGCCGTCGGGCCGGTGGCGGCGGTGGTCGGCGGCGGCCTCGTGACGCTCCTCGTCGCCGCGCTGAGTCCGCGCGTCTTCCCCGCCCTGCGGACGCTGCGGCGCGGCGCCACGGCCTGACCGGCGGCATTTCCTGATCTGCCTCAAACACGCCGGGCTTGCCCGGCGCATACTCGTCGGCGTGGTTCCCACAGGAGAAATCCGTGACCAACGCCCCCAGCCCCGCGTCGCCCGAACTCGATGACGTGCTCGCCCGCCACGACCACGACCCGACCCGCCTGCTGCAGATCCTCATCGACGCCCAGGAGATCGCCGGCTGGCTGCCGGCCCCGACCCTGACCCGCATCGCCGCCGGCCTCGCCCTTCCGCGCGCCCGCGTCGAAGGCGTCGCCGGCTTCTACAGCTTCCTCTATACCCGGCCGGTCGGCCGCTACCGGGTGCTGTTCTCCGACAACATCACCGACCGCATGCTCGGCAACGCCGGCCTGCTCGACGCGCTGTGCCGCAAGCTGTGGCTCGAACCGGGCAAGACCTCCGAGGACGGCCTCGTCAGCGTCACCACCACCTCGTGCACCGGCCTGTGCGACCAGGGGCCGGCGATGCTCGTCAATGGCCGCGCGATCGGCCAGCTCACCCACCGGCGCATCAACGAGATCGCCGAACTGATCCGCCAGCAGCGCCCGCTCGATCTGTGGCCGGCCGAATACTTCCGCATCGACGACAACATCCGCCGCACCGACGCCCTGCTCGGACTCGACATGGCGCCCGGCGCGGCGCTCGGCGCCGCCATCGCCCGCGGCCGCGACGGCTGGCTCGACGAGATGCGCGCCTCCAAACTGCGCGGCCGCGGCGGCGCCGGCTTCGCCACCGCGGTCAAGTGGGAAAGCGCGCGCAACGCCGCCGGCAGCGCCAAGGTCGTCGTCTGCAACGCCGACGAAGGCGAGCCTGGCACCTTCAAGGATCGCGTCCTGCTCAACCGCTACGCCGACCTCGTCTTCGAAGGCATGAGCCTCGCCGCCTGGGCCATCGGCGCCAGCGAGGGTTTCCTCTACCTGCGCGGCGAGTACCGCTACCTGCGCCCGCAGCTCGAAGCGGTGCTGGCCCGCCGCCGCGCCGCCGGCCTGCTCGGCACGGCCATCCTCGGCGAGACGGGCTTCGATTTCGACATCCGCATCCACCTCGGCGCCGGCGCCTACGTCTGCGGCGAAGAATCGGCGCTCATCGAATCCCTCGAAGGCAAGCGCGGCACCCCGCGCATCCGCCCGCCCTTCCCGGTCACCAAGGGCTATCTGGGCCGCCCGACGGCGGTCAACAACGTCGAGACCCACGCCAAGACCTGCCTGATCGCGCTCCACGGCGGCGCGGCCTTCGCCGCCACCGGCACCGCCCAGTCGACCGGCACCAAGCTGCTGTCGATCTCCGGCGACTGCGCCGCGCCCGGCATCTACGAATACCCCTTCGGCGTGCCGATCACCCGCATCCTCGAAGACTGCGGCGCCAGCGACACGCAGGCCGTGCAGGTCGGCGGCGCGGCCGGCGTATGCCTGGCGAGCTACGAGTTCCAGCGTCACATCGCCTACGAAGACGTGCCCACCGCCGGCGCCTTCATGATCTTCGACGGCACCCGCGACCTGTTCGAGGTCGCCCGCGCCTTCGTGCATTTCTTCGCCCACGAAAGCTGCGGCTTCTGCACCCCGTGCCGGGTCGGCACCTCGCTGCTGAAGGGCTTCATGGACAAGCTGGCCGACGGCCACGGCGCCAAGGCCGACCTCAACGACATCGACTGGCTCGACCGCCTGCTGAAGAACGCCAGCCACTGCGGCCTCGGCAGCGCCGCGCCGAACCCGGTCATCGACACCCTGCAGAAATTCCGTCCGGCCTACGAACGGCGCCTGGTGTCGCTCGACTTCAAGCCGGCCTTCGACCTCGACGCCGCCCTCGCCGAGGCCCGCCAGCTGACCCGCCGGGACGACCCCGGCGCCCACCTCAAGACGCACGAGGAGTCCCCGGAATGAGCAAACAGTTTCTCCTCGACGGCCAGCCGGTGCCCTTCGAGGAAGGCCAGACCATCCTCGAGGCCGCCCGCGCCGCCGGCCACTACATCCCCAGCCTGTGCTGGCACAAGGATTTTCCGCCCCACGGCAGCTGCAAGCTGTGCGTCGTCAAGGCCGCCGGCCGCCACGTGTCGGCCTGCGCCACGCCGGCCCGCGACGGCTCCGAAGTCGAGAGCAACACCCCCGAGATGAACGGCGAGCGCCGCGGCCTGCTGCAGATGCTGTTCGTCGAGGGCAACCACTTCTGCCCGTCCTGCGAGAAAAGCGGCAACTGCGAGCTGCAGGCGCTCGGCTACGAATACGAAATGCTCACGCCGCGCTTCCGCCACTTCTTTCCCGACCGCCCGGTCGACGCCTCCCACCCCGACGTGCTGCTCGACTTCAACCGCTGCATCTTCTGCGAACTGTGCGTGCGCGCGTCGCGCGACGTCGATGGCAAATCGGTGTTCGCGCTGACCGGCCGCGGCATCCAGAAACACCTGGTGGTCAATGCCGAATCCGGCCGCCTGGCCGACACCGACTTCTCGAAGGACGACCTCGCCGCCCGCATCTGCCCGGTCGGCGTGATCCTGCACAAGCGGGTCGGCTTCGCGGTGCCGATCGGCGAACGGAAGTTCGACGTCGCGACGATCAGCGCCCAGACCCTCAAGGAATCGCCATGAGCCCCGTCGCCCCCCGCAAGCTGCGCGTCGCCACCTGCTCGCTGGCCGGCTGCTTCGGCTGCCACATGTCCTTCCTCGACATCGACGAGCACCTGTTCGAACTGGTCAACCTGATCGAATTCGACCGCTCGCCCCTCACCGACATCAAGGACGTCGGCCCCTGCGACATCGGCCTCATCGAAGGCGGCGTGTGCAACGCCGAGAACGTGCACGTGCTGCGCGAGTTCCGGCGCAACTGCAAGACGCTGATCGCGCTGGGCGCCTGCGCGGTGACCGGCGGCCTGCCGGCGCAGCGCAACCATCTGTCGCTGTCGGAATGCCTGCGCGAGGTCTACCAGTTCCGCCCCGGCATCGAGAACGGCCAGATTCCCAACGACCCCGAGCTGCCGCTGCCGCTCGACCAGGTGCATCCGATCCACGAGGTCGTCCGCGTCGATTACTTCATCCCCGGCTGCCCGCCGTCCGGCCCGGCGATCTGGAAGTTCCTCACCGACCTGATCGCCGGCCGCACGCCGCGGCTCACCGGCGACCTGCTGCACTACGACTGAGAACCGCGCCATGAGCTTCGAACTGGAAACCGCCACCGATCGCGAAAACCTGCGGCGCGTCGCCATCGATCCCGTGTCCCGCGTCGAGGGCCACGGCAAGGTCACGCTGCTGCTCGACGACGCCGGCCACGTCAAGGAGGCACGCCTGCACATCGTCGAGTTCCGCGGCTTCGAGAAATTCATCCAGGGCCGCCCCTACTGGGAAGTACCGGTGATGGTGCAGCGCCTGTGCGGCATCTGCCCGGTGAGCCACCACCTGGCCGCCGCCAAGGCCCTCGACCCGGTCGTCGGCGCACTCGCCATCACGCCCACCGCCGAGAAGATCCGCCGCCTGATGCACTACGGCCAGATCCTCCAGTCTCACGCGCTGCACTTCTTCCACCTGTCGTCGCCCGACCTGCTGTTCGGTTTCGAATCGCCGGTCCAGCAGCGCAACATCGTCGGCATCGCCAGCGCCTACCCCGAAGTGGCCCGGCAGGGCGTGTTGCTGCGCAAGTTCGGCCAGGAGGTGATCCGCGTCACCGCCGGCAAGCGGGTGCACGGCACCGGCGCGATTCCCGGCGGGGTGAACAAATCCGTCAGCCCGGCCGAGCGCGACGCACTGCGCCACGAGGCCGACCAGATCATCCGCTGGAGCCGCGACGCGGTGCACCTGGCGCGCCGCCTCCACGAAAGCAACCGCTCGCTGTACGACGAGTTCGGCCTGTTCCGCAGCCACCTGTTCAGCCTCGTGCGCGCCGACGGCGCGATGGATCTCTACGACGGTCACCTGCGCCTGCGCGACGCCCGCGGCCTGATCGTCCGCGACGGGCTGCGCTGCGAGGACTACGATCACTTCCTGCGCGAAGAGATCAAGCCGTGGAGCTACATGAAGTTCCCCTACGTCGCCGAGCTCGGCCCGGCGAAAGGCTGGTACAAGGTCGGCCCGCTGGCCCGGGTGCAGAACTGCGACTTCATCCCCAGCGAACAGGCCGAGGCCGAGCGCGAAGCCTTCATCGCCCACGGCGAAGGCGAACCGGTCCACGCACCGCTGGCCTACCACTGGGCGCGGATGATCGAAATGCTCCACGCCGCCGAAGTCATCCGCGACCTCCTCGACGATCCCGACATCCTCTCCGACGACCGCCTGGCCGACGGCGAGCGCGGGCGCGAAGGGGTCGGCATCATCGAAGCGCCGCGCGGCACCCTGATCCACCACTACCGCGTCGGCGACGACGATCTGGTCAGCTACTGCAACCTGATCGTGTCCACCACCCACAACAACCAGGCGATGAACGAAGCGGTACGCCAGGTCGCCCGCCGCTACCTCGACGGCCGCCAGCTCACCGAAGGGCTGCTCAACCACATCGAGGTGGCCATCCGCGCCTTCGACCCGTGCCTGTCGTGCGCCACCCACGCGCTCGGCAAGATGCCGCTGGCGGTCGAACTGCTCGATGCCGGCGGGCAGCTGGTCGACCGCGCGACGAGCGGAGGCTGAGCGCCATGTCGGTGGTGGTGTTCGCGGTCGGCAACCCGTCGCGGGGCGACGACGCGCTCGGCCCACTGCTGCTGGCCGAACTGGAACGCTGGCAGCTGCCGCACGTACAGCTCGTCGGCGACTTCCAGCTGCAGGTCGAACACGCCCTCGACCTCGACGGTCACGCGCTCGCGCTGTTCATCGACGCCGGCACCGGCACCCCGGCGCCGTTCGAGTTTCGCGAAACCGGGCCGCACGCCGGCCGCCCGGTCAGCTCCCACGCGCTGGCGCCCGAGGCGGTGCTGCAGGTGTTCGCCGACATCCGCGGCACCCCGCCGCCGCCGGCTTTCGTGCTGTGCGTGCGCGGCGAGGATTTCGGCCTGGGCCACGATCTGAGCGCCGCCGCGCGGCGCCACCTCGACGCCGCCCGCGCGCTGCTGGCCGAGCGCCTCGCCGACGCCGACGCCGAACGCTGGCGCCAGCTGGCAACGCCCGGCGATTCTGCTCATCGCGCAGCAGGCGGCAGCGCTGCCTGAAAATCACAAAATCCCCGCAAAACGATAAACAATTTTGCGTTTTTCACGAAAACGGGATATGTGAATAAAATTTTCATTAATCGCCGCACGGCTGCCGCCGGCACGACCGGACAGCATGACGATTTAACGAAATTTTATGAAAAATGCGATTCCGCGGACGCCACGACGGCATCGCCCGAACACCCGCAGTGGGAAAAAAATCACGACCGGGCTCACTCTCGTCCCGCCGGGCGGTGGGTGACCAGGACGTAACTACGCCGGCAAAGGGTGCCGGCGAGCGGAAGACGCGAAACGGAGGAAGGATGCAGGCCGTTCAGGCGGCGCGGCCGCGGCGCTGCATGGCCATGAACTTGGCCTGGACATAGCCCTTCAGCTCACGGAAGGGCACCGGCTTACTATAGAAGATGACGTCCGGCGGCAAGCCGCCGTTCTCGAGGATTTCCTCCTCGGTCAGGCCGCTGACGACGACGATGTCGAGCTCCTGCAGCTGCGGGTCGGCGCGCAGGCGACGGATCATCTCGAAACCGTCGATCCCCGGCATGCGCAGGTCGGTGATCAGCAGATCGGGCGGCACGCGGCCGATCTCCAGCAGGCCGTCGATCCCGCTCGACACCATGCGCACCTGCAGCGGCAGGCCCCACGAGCCGAGGGTGTGCTCATAAAGCTTCTGGAGGATGCGATCGTCCTCGGCCACCAGCACCTGCAGGCAGTTGGCCGCCGGGCGCGCCTGACTCTGTCCGCCGCCGGCCATCGAGCGGGCACGGAACTCCTCGATGGAACTGACCCGGATGCGCCGATGCCCGCCCGCAGTCTTCCAGCCCTCCAGTTGGCCGTTCTCGACCATCTGCTGGACGGTACCCAAAGACAGGCCCAGACGCTGGGCGGCTTCGGACGTGCTGCAATATTCCTTTTCAGGCGATTCGGGCGTAACGGCCATGGGTCAGTGGAGCGGAAAGAACAGAATAGCGACGATGGTATCAGTTTAGCCGGGAATGACACGAAACCAAGCCCGGGCACCGACATGGGCTGCATTCTGGCAGAACGGCAGCGGTTATCAAAACAGTGTAACCAGCCGCCGGCCTTCATCAAAATCAGCAATAAAGCCAAATTCAAGACGGTCTGATTGGCACTTTTCCGGCAAACCGAGCCGGTTTTTCGACGTGCGCATCGCCCGCCTCCACGGAACCTGTCAGCCCCCGAACATCGGACTCCCGCCCCGCGTGAGGCTTGCGCAGTAACGCGAGTGTCGCAGCGCGCCGCCCCGGGCGCGGCGGTGATGACGGCTGCGGCCCGCCGACGACCTCGGCCACGTCGGGAAGCGGACACGATTTACTGCATTTATCTCTTGATAAGATGTGTTAATCTCGAGATATTGCAAAAATAACGCTAGACTGAACTAACTGTCCGGCCGCAACGACCGCTGCACGACGCCACCAAAACAAGCCCGCACGAGGAGACAGCGGGTCATCACCCGGCGCAGCCCGGTCGTACCGGCCACTGGCGCATATAACGAAAACATTCCAGCCCGGCCACGGGCACCACCGCAAAAAAGGAGGAGACATGAGCAACCAGTTCGAGGTCGACAACGGTCGCCGCAACGTCGTCAAGGCGCTGGGCGGCCTCGCCGCCGGGACGCTGCTGCCCGCCCCGTGGGTGCACGCCGCGCCCAACACGATCAAGATCGGCTACGTCAGCCCGCAGACCGGCCCCCTCGCGGTGTTCGCCGAGCCCGACGCGTTTACCCTCGGCGAAATGAAGAAGGCGCTGGCCGGCGGCATCAAGGTCGGCGGCAAGACCTACGCGGTGGAGTTCGTCGTCAAGGATTCGCAGTCCAATTCCAACCGCGCCGCCGATGCGACCTCCGAACTGATCCTCAAAGACAAGGTGAACATCGTCGTCGCCGGCTCGACGCCGGCCACCACCAACCCGGTGGCCGACCAGTGCGAGCTGAACGGCGTGCCCTGCGTGACCAACGACACGCCGTGGCAGCCCCACTTCTTCGGCCGCGGCGGCAATCCGAAGACCGGTTTCGAGTGGACCTACCATTTCTTCTGGGGTCTCGAGGACGTCATCGGCGTGTTCACCAGCCTGTGGGGCCAGCTGCCGACCAACAAGGTCGTCGGCGCCCTGTTCCCCAACGATTCCGACGGTAATGCGTGGGGCGACGCCAAGCTCGGCTTTCCGCCGGTGCTCGCGCAAAAGGGCTTCAAGCTCGTCGACAAGGGCCGCTTCCAGTCGCCGGCCGACGATTTTTCGGCCTACATCGCCGAGTTCAAGAAGAACAACGTCGAGATCGTCACCGGCGTGCTGCCGCCGCCGGACTTCGCCAATTTCTGGGCCCAGGCCGGCCAGCAGGGCTTCAAGCCGAAGATCGTGACCGCCGCCAAGGCGACCGAATTCCCCGCTGCGGTGCAGTCCTTCGGTCCGCGCGCCAACGGGCTGTCGGTCGAAGTGTGGTGGTCGCCGGTGCATCCGTTCAGCTCCAGCCTGACCGGCGTTTCGTCGGCCCAGCTGGCCGCCGCCTACACCCAGGCCACCGGCCGGCCGTGGGCGATGCCGCTGGCCTTCAAGCATTCGCTCTTCGAGGTCGCCATCGACGCGCTGAAGCGCGCCGCCGACCTCAAGCCGGAATCGATCCGCAACGCGATCCGCGACACCAACCTCAACACCATCGTCGGCCCGGTCAACTTCAGGAAGGGTCCGGTGCCCAACGTCGCCAAGACGCCGCTGGTCGGCGGCCAGTGGAAGAAGACCGCCAAGGGCTTCGAGCTGGTCGTCGTCGAGAACAGCCTCGCGCCGGCGGTGCCGGTGAAGGACAAGTTCGAAGTCATCAAGGCCTGAGCCGCCGCCACCTCACCACTGGAGGACGCCGGCCGCCGCAAGGTGGCCGGCGCCACACTTCGCCATGAGACTACTTGAACTCGATGGGGTGTCGAAGTCCTACGGCGCGCTGAAGGTGACCAACGACGTGTCCTTCGCGCTCGACAAGGGCGAGGCGCTCGGCATCATCGGTCCCAACGGCGCCGGCAAGACGACGCTCTTCAACCTCGTCACCGGCAATGTGCGGCCGGACGCCGGCACGGTGGCCTTCAACGGCCGCGACGTGACCGGGCTGTCGGCGGCGCAGCGCTGCCACCTGGGCATCGGCCGCTCCTACCAGGTGCCCCACCCCTTCGGCGGCATGACGGTGTTCGAAAACGTGCTGGTCGGCGCCACCTTCGGGGCCGGGCATTCCGAACGCGCCGGCACGCCGGTGGCCTTCGAGGCGCTGCGCCGCACCGGCCTGCTGGCCAAGGCCAACCGCCTCGCCGGGGCCCTGCCGCTGCTCGACCGCAAGCGCTTAGAACTGGCCCGCGCGCTGGCCACCGAACCGGATCTGCTGCTCCTCGACGAGATCGCCGGCGGCCTCACCGAGCACGAGGTCGCGACGCTGATCGAGGTGATCCAGGAGATTCGCGCCGAAGGCACTTCGATCATCTGGATCGAGCACATCGTCCATGCGCTGCTGGCGGTGGTCGACCGTCTGCTGGTGATCAGCTTCGGCAGCAAGCTGATGGAAGGCGAGCCGGCGCAGGTCATGGCCAGCCCGGAAGTGCAGGAAATCTACCTCGGGATCGCCGTCGAATGAGCCTCCTCGAAACGCACAAGGTGACCGCCTTCTACGGCGACTTCCAGGCCCTGTACGGCATCGACATGAAGGTCGAGGAAGGCGAGACGGTAGCCATCATCGGCTCCAACGGGGCCGGCAAATCCTCCTTCCTGCGCACGCTGGCGGGCCTGCAGGCGGCCGCGCGCGACAGCATCCGCTTCGGCGGCGAGGCCATCGGCGGCCTGCCGGCGCACCGCATCGTCGGCCGCGGCCTGGCGATGGTGCCGGAGGGACGGCGCCTGTTTCCGAGTCTCAGCGTCGAGGAGAACCTGCTCGTCGGCAGCTATTCGCGGCGCGCCGGACCGTGGAACCTCCAGCGCCTCTACGCGCTGTTCCCGATCCTCGGCGAGCGGCGCCACAACCCGGGCACCGCGCTGTCCGGCGGCCAGCAGCAGATGGTGGCGATCGGCCGTGCGCTGATGTCGAACCCGCGCCTGCTGCTGTGCGACGAAATCTCGCTGGGGCTGGCGCCGGTGGTCATCAAGGACATCTACGCGGCGCTGCCGGGGATCAAGGCCGAAGGCACCTCGGTGCTCGTCGTCGAACAGGACGTGGGCCAGGCGATGAAGGTCGCCGACCGCCTCTACTGCTTCCAGGAAGGCCGCGTGTCCCTCGCCGGCCGCCCCGCCGAGCTGACGCGGGAACAGATTTCGAGCGCCTACTTCGGCGTCTAGGAGAGCGACGTGACGGAATGGATCGATACCCTGGTGCAGGGTGTGCTGCTGGGCGGGCTGTATTCGCTGTTCGCCACCGGGCTCGCGCTGTCCTTCGGCGTGATGCGCATGATCAACATCGCCCACGGCGACTTTGCGATTCTCGCCGCCTTCGCGGCGATCGCCATCGTCGAGCCGCTGGGCCTCAACCCCTTCGTGGTGCTGCTCGTCATCGTGCCGCTGATGGGCCTGTTCGGCTACCTGCTGCAGCGCGGCGTGCTCAACCGCACGCTGGGCAAGGACATCCTGCCGCCGCTGCTGGTGACCTTCGGCTTCTCAATCATCATCCAGAACCTGCTGCTGGTGACCTTCTCGGCCGACACCCGCAGCCTCAACGTGGGCGAACTGGGCACCGCCAGCATCGCGCTGGGCGGCGACCTGGCGGTCGGCGTGCTGCCGCTGATCATCATGGGCGTCGCGGTGGCGGTGCTCGCCGGACTGCAGTGGCTGTTCTCGGCCACGCCGCTGGGCCGGGCCTTCCGCGCCGCCTCCGACGACGCCGAGGCCGCACAGCTGATGGGCATCGACAACCGCCACATCTACGGGCTGGCGATGGGCATCGCGATGGCCATCGTGGCGATCGCCGGGGTGTTCCTGGCGATCCGCGCCAACATCACGCCGGCCGACGGCCCGGCGCGCCTGCTGTACGCCTTCGAGGCGGTGATCATCGGCGGCCTCGGCTCCCTGTGGGGAACGCTGGCCGGCGGCATGATCCTCGGCGTCGCCCAATCCGTCGGCCTGAAGGCCGATCCGGGCTGGGGCATCCTGGCCGGCCACCTGGCCTTCCTGGCCGTCCTGGCCGTGCGGCCCAACGGCCTGTTCGCCCGCACGCGGGATCGCTGAAAGAGGTAGTCATGACCATCTCCGCTCCGACCGTCGAACGCAGCACGCGGGCCAGCCTGGCCGGCAGCGTCGTCGGCCTCGCCGTCCTGGCGGCGATCATCGCCGCACCGTGGTGGGCCGAGCGCGCCAGCCAGCGCCTGCTCATCGAATTCCTCTACACCCTGGCGCTGGCGCAGATGTGGAACCTGCTGGCCGGCTACGGCGGCCTGCTGTCGGTCGGCCAGCAGGGCTTCGTCGGCCTCGGCGGCTACTGCCTGGTCGTGCTGGGTCTGCAGATGGGCCTCAACCCCTTCCTGATCGTGCCGCTGGCCGGCGTCGTCACCGCCATCGTCGCGGTGCCGACGGGCGCGCTGCTGTTCCGCCTGCGCGGCGCCTACTTCGCGGTCAGCACCTGGGTCGTCGCCGAAGTGCTGCGCCTGCTGGTCGCCAACACGGCCAGCGTCGGCGGTGGCTCGGGCACCTCGATCACCCAGACCGTGCGCGGCATCCCCGCCTGGTGGCGCGAGTCGACGACGCTGTGGATCGCCCTGGCCCTCGGCGCCGGCGCCACGCTGGCGGTGTACTTCCTGCTGCGCTCCCGCCACGGCCTGGCCCTGACCGCCGTGCGCGACAGCGAAGCGGCCGCCGAGAGCCTCGGCGTCTCGGTCGACCGCGTCAAGTGGTATGTCTATCTGGCCTCGGCCGCCGGCTGCGGCATGGCCGGCGCGCTGATCTTCATCACCAAGCTGCGCATCGCGCCGGAAGCCGCCTTCTCGCTGGACTGGACCGCCACGATGTTCTTCATCGTGATCATCGGCGGCATCGGCACCATCGAAGGCCCCATCGTCGGCGCGCTGATCTACTTCGTGCTGCGGGAACTGCTCAGCGACTACGGCAGCGGCTACATGATCGTCCTCGGCGGCGTCGCCGTCGTCTTCATGCTGTGGATTCCGCGCGGCGTCTGGGGCCTGATCTCGTCGCGCCTCGACCTGCACTTCTTTCCGGTCCAGCGGCGCGTCCGCAACCTCGACGACAAGGAGATGCGTTCATGAGAGCCTCGCTGCGAATCCTGGCCCGCGAACACCTGGCGCTGCGCGCGCTGGCGCGGATCATCGGGCTGGAAGCCGAACTGCTGCGCCGCGACGGTCGCGCCGATGCCGGCCTGCTGCGCCACATCGCCGCCTACATCGCCGAGTTCCCGAACCGGATCCACCACCCGAAGGAAGAGGACCACCTCTTCCGCCGCATGCGCGCCCGCGCCCCGGAGCGCTGCCAGGCGGTGCTCGACCGCCTGCTCGCCGAGCACGTGAAGGAAGGCGAAAGCATCGCCGGCTTCCTCGCCGCGCTGGACGACTACGCGGCCGGCACGGCAGGCGCCGCCGGCAGGCTGGCCGACATCGCCGCCAGCTACGCCAGACACCTCGAACGTCACATCGAATTCGAGAACACCGAGGCCTTCCCGCTCGCCGAGGCGGTGCTGCAGGACGCCGACTGGCAGGCGATCGACGCCGCCTTCGCGGCCAACGACGACCCGCTGGTCAGCGGCGCGCCGGGCTCACGCTTCAGCGATCTGCACCGGCGCATCATGGCGCTGGGCGCCCTGCCGCCCGGCCTGTGAAAGCGCGGCGGCCGGGCGGCGCTCAGAACGGAATG
The DNA here is from genome assembly GCA_015657735.1 of Zoogloeaceae bacterium. Taxonomy (GTDB): domain Bacteria; phylum Pseudomonadota; class Gammaproteobacteria; order Burkholderiales; family Rhodocyclaceae; genus Zoogloea. The sequence goes on along the minus strand of SSSX01000035.1, from coordinate 3,501 downwards.
TCGTCGTCCAGATCGCCGAAGCCGCCACCGCCGGCCGGCTTCTTCGCCGCCGGCGGCGCGCTCGGCGCCGGAGCGCCGCCACCGTAGCCGCCACCGCCGTAGCTGCTGTCGCGACCACCGCCCTGACCGCCCTGACCGCCCGCCGGCGCACCGCCGTAGCCGCCTTCGCCGCGCGACGGCGCATCGGAACCGCCCATGCCCTGACGGCTGCCGAGCATCTTCATCTCGTCGGCGCGGATTTCGGTCGTGTAGCGGTCCTGACCGTCCTTGTCCTGCCACTTGCGGGTGCGCAGCGAACCCTCGACGTACACCGCGCTGCCCTTCTTCAGATACTGGCCGGCGATTTCGGCGAGCTTGCCGAAGAACACCACGCGGTGCCATTCGGTGGCTTCGCGCTTTTCGCCGCTGGCCTTGTCGCGCCAGGTGTCGGTGGTGGCCAGCGTGATGTTGCAGATCGCATCGCCGCTCGGGGCGTAGCGCGTTTCGGGGTCCTTGCCCAGATTGCCGATAAGAATCACCTTGTTGACCGAAGCCATATGTCTCTCCTGAAAAATTCCGTGGGGGTGCTCAGGCCGCGGCGGCGACGCGGCGGACCGGCGGCGGCGCCATGCCGGCGGCGAGGATCAGCCAGGCCAGCGCCAGCGCGCCGCCGAGCAGCGACACCGAGCCGGGGCCGAGGTGCTGGGCCATCCAGCCGCCCAGCGCGCCGCCGAGGAACAGGCCGGCCGACTGCAGCGTGTTGTAGATGCCCAGCGCGGTGCCCTTGGCGTGCGGCGGCGCGATCTTCGAAATCCACGACGGCTGCGTCGCCTCGAGCACGTTGAAGGCGACGAAGAACAGCGTCAGCAGGATCGCCAGCGGCCACATCCCGGCGCTGCCTTCGAAGTACAGCCCGGCCTGCACCACCAGCAGCAGGCCGATCGCGGCGTTGAAGACCTGCTTCATCTTGCCGCGCTTCTCGGCGACGATGATCGCCGGCACCATCACCACGAAGGACAGCAGCACCGCCGGCAGGTACACCTTCCAGTGTTGGGCGATGGGCAGGCCGGCGGCCACCAGCCCGGCCGGCACCAGCACCCACATCGCGGTCTGCATCAGGTGCAGCGCAAAGACGCCGAAATTGAGCCGCATCAGCTGGCCGTCGGCGAGGACCTCGCCAAAGCGGCCAACCGCCCGCGGCACCGGCGGCGCGGCCGGCACGACGAAAACGACGGTGAAGATCGCCGCCACCGCCAGCGCGGCGGTCAGCCAGAACAGCCCGCCCATGCCGATGACGGCGTAGAGAATCGGCGCGGCGACCATCGACAGCGCGAAGACCAGGCCGATCGACGAGCCGATCATCGCCATCACCTTGGTGCGGTGCTGGTCGCGGGTGAGGTCGGCGGCCAGCGCGGTGACCGCCGCCGAGATCGCCCCGGCGCCCTGCAGCACGCGGCCGACCACCACCGTCTGGACGTCCTGGGCGAGTGCCGCCACCACGCTGCCGGCGACGAACAGCAGCAGGCCGACGACGATCACCGGCTTGCGGCCGAAGCGGTCGGAGGCGGCGCCGAAGGGAATCTGCAGGAAGGCCTGGGTCAGGCCGTAGGCGCCGATGGCCATGCCGACCAGCGCCGTGTTGTCGCCGCCGGGCATGCCGTGGGCGTGCACCGCAAAGACCGGCAGGATCAGGAACAGGCCGAGCATGCGCAAAGCGAAAATCGCGGCCAGCGAAGAGCCGGCGCGACGCTCGGCCGGGCTCATCTTGTCGTCGTCGGGAGAAGCCATCGAACGTGCTGCGTGGGGAGGGGCAAGAGGCGTATATTAACAGGTTGCCCCAGCCCCGAATGTTCCATGGACGCCATCCGAATCCGCGGTGCCCGCACCCACAACCTCAAGAACATCGCCCTCGACATCCCGCGCAACCAGCTCACGGTGATCACCGGCTTGTCCGGTTCGGGCAAGAGTTCGCTGGCGTTCGACACCCTCTACGCCGAGGGTCAGCGGCGCTATGTGGAATCGCTGTCGGCCTACGCCCGGCAGTTTTTGCAGCTGATGGAAAAGCCGGACGTCGACCTCATCGAGGGGCTGTCGCCGGCCATTTCGATCGAGCAGAAGGCGACCAGCCACAACCCGCGCTCGACCGTCGGCACCGTCACCGAAATCCACGACTACCTGCGCCTGCTCTACGCCCGCGCCGGCACGCCGCACTGCCCCGACCACCCGGAACACGCGCTCGAAGCCCAGAGCGTGTCGCAGATGGTGGACGCGGTGCTGGCGCTGCCCGACGAAACCCGGCTGATGATCGTCGCCCCGGTGATCAGCGGGCGCAAGGGCGAGCAGGCCGACCTGTTCGCCGAATTGCGCGCCCAGGGCTTCGTGCGGGTGCGCGTCGATGGCATCGTGCATGAACTCGACAACCTGCCGACCCTCGACAAGAACCGCCGCCACAGCATCGAAGTGGTGGTCGACCGGCTCAAGGTGCGCCAGGATCTGCGCGGGCGCCTCGCCGAATCGTTCGAAACGGCGCTGACCCACGCCGAAGGCCGGGCCATCGCCGTCGAGATGGACAGCGGCACGGAACACCTGTTCTCCGCCAAGTTCGCCTGCCCGGTGTGCAGCTTCGCGCTGGCCGAACTGGAGCCGCGGCTGTTCTCCTTCAACAACCCGATGGGCGCCTGCCCCAAGTGCGACGGCCTCGGCCAGGTCGATTTCTTCGATCCCGAGCGAGTCGTCGTGCACCCCGACCTGTCGCTGGCCTCCGGTGCCATCCGCGGCTGGGACCGCCGCAACCAGTTCTATTTTCAGCTCCTCGCCAGCCTCGCCGACCACTACGACTTCGACATCGAGCAACCCTTCGAGGCGCTCCCGGCAACAATCCGCCACGTGGTGCTGCACGGCTCGGGGCGCGACAAGATCGCCTTCCGCTACCTCGCCGACGGCGGCAAGGCGGTACTCAAGGAGCACGCCTTCGAAGGCATCATCCCCAACCTCGAGCGGCGCTACCGCGAAACCGATTCCATCGCCGTCCGCGAAGAGCTCGCCAAGTATCGCGCCACCTGCGCGTGCCCGAACTGCCACGGCACCCGCCTGCGCAGCGAGGCGCGCTTCGTGCTGATCGGCGAACGCAACCTGTCGGAAGTCAGCCACCTGCCGCTGGCCCACTGCAAGGCCTTCTTCGACGGGCTGACGCTCACCGGCCAGCGCGCCCAGGTCGCCGACAAGATCGTCAGCGAGATCTCCAGCCGCCTGCAGTTCCTGATCAACGTCGGCCTCGACTACCTGTCGCTGGACCGCTCGGCCGACACCCTGTCGGGCGGCGAAGCCCAGCGCATCCGCCTGGCCAGCCAGATCGGCTCCGGCCTCACCGGCGTCATGTACGTGCTCGACGAGCCGTCGATCGGCCTGCACCAGCGCGACAACGACCGCCTCCTCGACACCCTGCGCCGCCTGCGCGACATGGGCAACACGGTGATCGTCGTCGAGCACGACGAGGACGCCATCCGCATGGCCGACTACGTC